>SKXG01000392.1 GCA_007128525.1 Pseudomonadales bacterium
ATCGCCAGCATCGAGGCGACAGTGCCGGCCTGATCATATCCGGACTGTGCCTATTGCACTGCCTGGCCGCGCCGCTGATTGCGGCGCTGATCCCGGCCATGGCTCTGGCACTCAGCCGTGAAGCAGACCTGCTGATCCACTGGTCGCTGCTGGGCCTGGCCGTACCGGTGAGCCTTTGGACCTTCCGTCAGGGCATTCGTCAACATGGACAGCGACGCTGCCTGATGATCGGCGGCCTGGGCCTTATGCTGATGCTGATCGGCGTGCTGATCGAAAGTTTTGCGCATATCCATACGCACACGCATCACGCTCACAGCGGGTTCACGCCCGAGGTCATGGTGACCATCGTCGGCGTGGTCCTGGTCGCAACCGCACACCTGCTCAACTGGGTGACCACCATGCGAGCCACCGGCATCTGGGGCAACTCAGTTCATGCCTGCGGTCCGATCTGTCACCATGAGTCCCGTTCCAGCGAATCTCATTGAACAACAGACACCGGTCAGGTGTCGGACGCTGTACCTGACACCCCGAGTCTGACGCTCTATCCTTTGCCCTATGTCTAACCCACTTCTGACTGAAGACGTCTCCGAACTGCGCACCGAAGCGCTGCAGTTGTCCGTCGCGCCAATGATGGAGTGGACGGATCGGCACTGTCGCTACTTTCATCGCCTGCTGGCGCCAAAGGCGTTGCTCTATACCGAAATGGTCACAACGGGCGCTCTGCTGCACGGGCCTCAAAAGCGCCTGCTGGGACACAGCGCCGAAGAGCATCCGGTCGCCCTGCAGCTCGGGGGCTGCGAACCCGAAGCCCTGGCACAGTGCGCCCGCCTCGGCGAACAGGCCGGCTATGATGAGATCAATCTGAATCTGGGATGTCCTTCCGATCGTGTGCAACATGCCCGCATCGGTGCCTGCCTGATGCGTGAGCCATTACTGGTCGCTGACGCAGTCAGCGCCATGCGCTCTGCTGTCCGCTGCCCGGTGACGGTCAAGTGCCGGCTTGGCGTGGATGACGATGACAGCTTCGAGTTCCTGGCGAATCTGGTGGCGGCTTTGGCGAGCGCCGGCTGCACGCGCTTTATCGTGCACGCCCGCAAGGCGCTGCTCAGTGGCCTGACGCCAGCGCAGAATCGCAGCATTCCGGCACTGGATTATGACCGTGTACGACAGCTCAAAACTGCATTTCCGCACCTCTCGATCATCATCAACGGTGGCATCGACAATCTGGCGCTGGTGCAATCCCTGCTGCAGCCGTCCGCGGCCGGTCCGGCCGTGGACGGCGTCATGCTGGGGCGCGCCGCTTACCAGAATCCCTGGTTGCTGACACAACTCAGCACCCACCTGCACACAACGGTGCCACCCGCTTCACGCCATGCGATTGCCGCCTCAATGCTGCCCTATATTGAGGCACATCTGGCAGACGGCGGGCGCCTGCATGACATCACCAGGCACATGCTGGGGCTGTTCAATGGCCTGCCCGGCGCACGTCGCTTTCGCCGTATCCTGAGCGGGCCGGCAGCGCGCCGCAGTTCAACGGAAGCCCTATTTGAAGCGCTCGACGCCGTACGCGAACGGCAACCGGCTGACGCGTCAGAGCACCACCGGGAAACGCTGACCGCAACAGGAGCCAGCTGATGCTCAGCGCTCTTCGAAGTATGTTCGACAGTGTGCTCAGTACAGAACAGCCGGTCGCTGAGGTTTCGGATCAAACCTTGGTGCCGATGGCGGCAAGCATGCTGTTCCTGGAAGTCGCCTGGGCAGATCAAGAGATCAGTGAAACAGAGCTTGCGCACATCGCAGATGCGACGCAGACGCTCTTCGACCTGCCTGCAGACATCGTCGCAGACCTCATCGATCGAGCACGCAAAGACCACGAGGCGCAGGTCTCCATTTATCCGTACACACGTCAGATCAATTCGGGCCTTGATCTGTCAGAGAAAGAAGACCTGTTGCGCGCACTGTGGCGACTGGCTCTGGCTGATGAGACACTGAACAAGCATGCTGAGGCGAGGATCCGCCACATTGCCGAGTTGCTGCATGTGCCGCACAGCCGCTTCATTAGTGCGAAACTGGCCGTCAAAGGCCGCTCCTAGCGAGCCCGTGCCGAAAGCTGTTGGGGCGCGGCATGTTCCAACGCATCAACCAGATCCTGAAAGGTTTCGCGATTACTCTCACTTAAAGACATCAGGTATTTGTGCGCCTCTATCACCCGCTCGCGCACATCATCCTCAGATGCCGCGCAGGGAGACAACTCACCGAGCTGGCCAAGTTCCTGCAGTGGCTGCTCGATGATATCGAAGACATCTTCAAAGCCCATGGTGTGCAGAATGCGGGTGACGTCCGGATTGGTTGAGACCAGGGTCGGAACACAACCCATGCGCTGCTTGGCATGTATCGACAGTTTCGCCAGTATGCCCAGCGAGGTGCTGTCGATGGCTTGCGTGTGACTCAGGTCGACAATGACAGACCTGAAGTCAGGGTCCCGGAACATGCTATCCAGGAAGGTGTCGACAGCCGTACACAAAGACACCCGAACGTCGCCAACGAACTTCAGCAGGTACACGCCGTCGTGAACGGCTACCAGTATCCGACCCTTGCTCTTCACTGTGTTCTGTTCAGCGTCAGGCATGCCATATCGTCCGGCATGGCTGGCTGCTGCTCCAAATTGAGGACTTGCCATAGCTCTTCACCACTTTGATGCGCTCGGCTGACTGCGTCGAGCAAAATCTTCTCCTTGTCTACCAGCGACTCAGCCTGCAACACCTCCAGGATCCCGTCTGACACCAGATACAGACCGCTGTTGACTTCCAATGTCACCTCTTGCGAAGCATAGGACAATTTTTCGAACAACCCGATCGGTTTTCCACCGATTTCTAATATTCTTGCGCCCTTTGTATCCACCAGCATAGCGCTGGGATAGTGCCCTGCGTTGGCGCATTGGGCCACATTGCGATTCAGGTCAATAACACCCAGGAACATCGCCACATGCTTGTCGATCTGGTTGTCGATCAGTTCACGGTTCAGCCACAACAGGATCTCTGCCGGATCTTCCAGCATCAGCGGCCGATACTCTCGGCGCAGTCTGCGGGAGAAGTTCTTCAGCAGCACGGTCACGAAGGCCGATGACGCGCCATGACCAGATACATCTGCCATATAAAAGGCCAGGTGCCTGTCTGTGAGGCGAAAATAGTCGACAAAGTCTCCGGACAGCATTAACGACGGGAAGATCTTGTGCCTGAGCCGGTAACCGTCAATGGCCATCGGGCTTGGCGGCAGCATGCCCATCTGAATGTAGCGCCCGGCACGCTGATCGCGTTGCAGTTCACGCAACTGCGCATCCGTTGCCAATTTGTCGAGACTGACCGGCCGTTCACCGTTGACATTGCCCGCCAGCCGCGCCACGTTGGCTTCAACCTGCCGTGCCACGTCTGACATACCGGCATCCAACTGCAGGACATCAACCGCGCCAAGCCGCATCGCAGCCACCAGGTCGGTTGAAGATGGCAGGGATTCACTGACCACGACGACCGGCAGTGCCGGTCGCTGTTCATGAATGCTGCGGAGCACCTGTAACGGGTCTGAGGCATCTGGCAGATAGGGACAGACTGCCAAACTGAGCGGGGCAGATACGCCAGTCACCAGGCCGGGATCCAAAATCCGGACCAGAGCATGGCCTTCCCCTGCCAGGGCATCGGCCAACCCGCTCAAAACGGCGGGCTCAGGATCGACCAACAACACTGTCATCAGGACCAGCCCTCAGCGTAGCGGGAAAACAGCGCCACCTATGGGGAGCGCACCCTACTCCGTTCGACCGGCGGTCACAAGCCCTACCAGTCCTCGTCCCAGTCATCATCCCAGTCGTCCATGAACGGGTCCTGAATGTCCCCATCCATAATCAAATATTGGCGCCGCTGCAGGTAGGCTTCACGAATGAAAACATAGCTGTCGCCACTGATGAGCGCCTCGGCATCCAGCAGCCCGGCGCGAAGGTCCAGCAGATACAGCCCGCTTGCCCCGTACTGGATTCGGGGG
>SKXG01000375.1 GCA_007128525.1 Pseudomonadales bacterium
ATCAGGTGGGCGATCTGCGCCTGGCTGTCGAAGCTGATAAAGCCGAGGTCCAGGTCGCGCCAGAAGCGCTGGCTGCGTTCAGCCAGGTTCTGATCCTGCTGCAGCAGCTGTGTGATCAGCCCCTGCTTATGCGACTCAAACTCTGACGCGGTCATATCAGCCAGGTAATCCCGGTAAGCTGTCAGGAAGTTGCGGGTTGCCTCGAACAGCGCGTCGGGGCCCGCCACCGGTGACTGCACGATAAAGCTCATGCCGCCGCGCCGGTGCAGAACGGTCGGTGTCGTGATCACAGCATAGCCAAGCTGCTGTTCGGTCCGCAGATCCGTGAAATAGGGGTTGCGCAGCATTTGTGCCGTCAGGCCCATCAGGCCCCGCGACTGCAGGCTGTCGTCGGGCGCCTGGAAGTACAGCACAAAGCCGGCATCATCCTGGTCGACGTCCACTTGCATCCTTAGAGGGCCGCGCTCTGCCAGGGACAGCACCTGGGGTTCGGCGCGATGCAGCGGCCGCAGTGGCAGGCCGCGGTGCAGCGCTTCAGCCATCTCCCTGGCGTCGGACACTTCAAAGTTGCCATGCAGCAGCGCAGTTACCTTGACCGCCCCTAGCTTTTGCAGCATCCAGGCCTGCAGCGAGTCTGCGTCGACCTGCTGCATGCGGTCTGCCAGTTCATCCGGGTGCCAGCTGGTTGATACCAGCAGATGATTTACGCCGCTGAAGGCCTGTTGATAGACGCGCTCGGTGCGGAAGTTGCGCCAGTTCCGAATCTGTTCGTCGCGGAGCAGTGCCAGAATGTCGGGGTCGGGCTCAAATTCACTGAGCACCTGCAAAATGTCGCGGGTGAGTAGCGCTTGCTTGTCACTGAATCCGCTCAGGCTGATCCGCAGCCCGGCCGTTGTGGTGCCAATGTCGTAACGCAGTCCGGCCAGCTCGGCAGGATAGGCATAGGCGTTGAGTTCATGCTGAATAAGCCGGCTCAACAGACGGGCGTGGACCTGGTCGGTGCGCGTATTCAGTCCGTCATGAACAGCAATCTCGATATAGGTCGAGGCACGCGGTGCGCCGAAGCTCGGGTCACGGGCCAGCCAGAGATCCAGGCCGGGATCGCTGATGAGCAGCTGCGGCTGCTCGTCCTTCGTATCGATCATGGCCAGTGACTCGGGCAGGAAGGGGTTGGGATCCGGCAAGGTCAGCTGCCCGGCCAGACCGGCCTGTGCCGCCAACGTGCTGCGGTCGGGCAAGTCCAGGGCCTCCACGCTATAACTGACATTGAACCAGGGCTCGGTGCGGTCCCCTTCGATGTCCGGACCAGCGCGTTCGACCAGTATGTTGTCCGGGCGCAGATAGCTCAAGAACCGGCGGATCAGCAACGCGTCGAACTCACGCATCAGATACGGAGCCTGCAACAGATCCTCAGGCGGGAACAGTCGCATGTTCGGCGACAGTCGATAGGCATAAGCCGACGGATTGGTTTTTTCCTGGAAGTCGAATTCAAGCTGGGCGATGGCGGCCTGCTCTTCGTAGCGCCAGGCTTCAATGCCATAGTTGTCGATGAGTTCGATATAGGCGAACAGCGCAGCTTTGATGTCGTCCTGGTGCGCCCGCCCTTGATCGGTGAGCCGGAACCGTACGCTGAGCATGGCATTGTTCTGGTCGGATCTTTGCGGTGACGCCACCAGCGATTCGATCCAGCCCTGCTCGCGAAGGATTTGATGCAGGCTGCCTTCACCTTCGTGGCCAAGCAGGTTGGCCAGATAGGACAGCGGCTGACGATCGTAATAGGGGTCGATCGACGGTACCGGGAAGCTGAAGCTCAACAGCTCGTTGTCGCGCAATGTCTGGTAGCGCAGCTGCTTGGGCAGGGCGCCTTCGGCAAACAACGGTGGTGGGTCGGCAGCCGGCACGGTTTCCCGTCTCTCAATGGCGGCAAACCGCTCTTCGACCCAGGCTTGCAGCGTGTTCAGCGACTGATTGCCGATGACCACCAGGCCCATCTCATCCGCCGAGTGATGGTCGGCAAAGAACGTCAGCAGTTCATCCCGGATATCACCGGACAGCGTCTCCAGGCTGCCGATGTTGAAGCGGGAACCGGGATGCTCCGGATTCATTACCTGCTTGCGGACAGCGAAACCGCGCCAGGGATCGTTGCGCAGCTGCATTTGATACTCGGAGTGAATGGCGCTTTTCTCGCGTTCGGTGTAGTCGGGGTCGAAGCGCGGCGCAATGAAGAACTGGGAGAACCGGTCCAGCGCGCCGTCCAGATACTCAGGCTGAATGTCGAAAAAGTAATTGGTGTGGTCGGCAGCTGTGTAAGCATTGTGGCGGCCGCCATGGCGCGCGATGTAGCTGCCGTAGGCATCCACATCCGGATACTTGTCCGTGCCGAGGAACAGCATGTGCTCAAGGAAGTGGGCCATGCCCTCGCGCTCATCCGGGTCGTCGTGCGAGCCCCGGTATACACTCAGCGAGGCCGCGGCCTTGTCGGCATCCGGGTCCTCGATCAGCAGTACGTCGAGGCCGTTGTCGAGCGTCAGGAATTGGTAGAGGCGGTCGTCGTTGGGGCTCTGCCGGACTTCCGGTGCATCAGGCACTGTGGTACAGCCGGCCGACAGCATTGCGGCCAGGATCATCAGCACGGGTAAGGTCAGCCAGTTACGGGGCCGTGCACGGAGCAGTGTATGCAGCAAGATCCTCTCCTTCAGCGATTCGTTCTCAGTTGACCGGCCATTCTAGCAGCTGGGCTGTCGAACCCCAGCCGCAGGCGGCAACAGCATTTGGCATCGGTCTGACCGATCCGTTCATTAAGCATTCAGGCCGGGCCGACTAGATTGAGAGCAATTCGACAGGACCATGACAGGAGTGGACCGATGACAGTACTGAAAGCTCGAACCTATCGCGATCTGGCGTCCTGGCTGACTGGCCTGGCGGCAGCCGGCGTCCTGCTGACCGGGGCCAACGCGGCCCAGGCGCGTGGTGGCTATGATACGGCACGGGTTATTCGGGCCGAGCCCATCTATCAGCGGGTTAGCGTCAAGCAGCCCGTTGAGTACTGTGAACTGCAGCAGGTCGCCGAGCGGCCGCGCCGCGATGGCTCCGCAACCGCGCCGGTACTCGGGGCCATCATTGGCGGTGCCATTGGCAACGCAGTAGGCAGCGGCAAGAGCAACAAGCGCGTTGGCGCTGCGGCCGGGGCGGTCCTGGGCGGTGCTATCGGCTACGATATGAGCCGGCAGGGCCGGTCGAGCCGACATCCTGGGGCAGTAACCTACCGCACCCAGGAAGTCTGTTCGGTGCGGCATGAGGTTCGACAGGAGCGCCGGATCACGGGGTATGATGTGACCTACCGCTATCAGGGTCGAACCTATGTCACCCGAACGGATCGTCATCCGGGTGACCGGATTCCGGTCAGAGTCGATGTCCGGCCAGTATTCTGAAGGCAGTCAGGTAGTGCCAAGTTTGTTCGACATTAAAGCAGCAGGTTGAAAACGCAATGACAGCAAGCACCCAGAAGTCCCGCTCAGGCAGGCTGCGCAGCAGGCTGTTCCTGGGTGCGTTGCTGCTTGTGCTGGGCATGCCGGCAGCGGGGCAAATCGATATCGACATTCAGGTCTCTGGTGGCGACCGGCGGTCTTCTCCTCCGGGAGCGCAGCCATCGATTTCCATAGAACAGGCCACCAACATCGTGCGCAGCCGTTATGCAGAAGGTCGCGTTGTCTCCGCCCGGCCGACCCGCCGCGGCAATGACACCGGCTACCGGGTTCGCGTGGTTTTGGAAGACGGACGCGTCATAAACGTGTTCGTCGATGGACAGGGCCGGATTCGCTGAGGTCCAGGTGCCTGCGTCCGGCTGATCACACAGGGAGTCAATCATGCGGGTGTTGGTCGTCGAAGATGAGCCGGCGCTGCGGCAGCAGCTTCAGGAACACCTTCGCGAGCAGGGATATGTAGTCGACCTGGCGGTCGATGGCGTTGAGGGCGAGTACTATGGGTCTGAATATGACTACGATACCGCCGTCATTGATGTGGGCTTGCCCAAGCTTGACGGCATCGAACTGATCCGCCGCCTGCGTGGCAGAGCCCGTAACTATCCCATCCTCATACTCACGGCCCGCGGAGACTGGCAGGACAAGGTGACCGGTCTCGAAGCCGGGGCCGACGACTATCTGACCAAACCCTTTCACATGCCAGAGTTGCTGGCACGTCTCAATGCGCTGGTGCGGCGCGCCGCCGGCCATGCATCGCCACTGATCGGTGCGCCGCCGTTGGAACTGGACACGGCGCGCAAGGAAGCGCGTCTGCATGAGCAGCCGGTAGTGCTGACGGCCTTTGAGTATCGCGTTCTTGAATACTTGATGCTCAACGCCGGGCGAGTGGTGTCCAAAACGGAGCTGACCGAGCACCTGTATGAACAGGACTACGATCGAGACAGCAATGTTCTTGAAGTCTTTATCGGGCGTTTGCGCCGCAAGCTGGACCCGGACGGGACGATGCAGCCGATCGTCACGGTGAGAGGGCAAGGGTACCGGTTTGGTTTGTCCACGCAGCGCGCGGGTTGACGTGTGGCCAGTCGGGTGCGCCTGACCGTTCGTTTTCTGCTGACGACCACGCTGGTGCTGGGTTTGTCATTGGCCGCTGTGGCTGCGGTTCTTGAGCGTGCCTACAGTGCCAGTCTCATGGCCAGCGCTGAAGAGCAGCTGCAACTTCTATTGTTCAGTCTGCTGGGTGCCGCCGATGACAGTGGCGCCGAACTCCGGTTTCCTGACGAATTACCAGAGCCGCGCCTGACGCAGCCGGAGTCCGGCCTTTATGCATTGGTCCTGGATGAAGACGGTGCAGTGATCTGGCGATCTGCCTCGCACCAGCTGACGGCATTGCCTGCGGGCCTTGGGCTGAACGCGCCGCCGCAGCGCCCCGGCCGCTTCGAGTTTCATGAGCGAAACGGCCACTACGAAATGAGTTATGGGGCCATCTGGGCAGAGGAACAGCACGAGCGCACCTATGTGTTTCGGGTTCTGGTAGACAAGACGCCCTATCAGGCCAGGTTAAGCACCTTTCGCCGCCACATGACCCTGGGTGCACTCAGTGTGATCGCATTGCTGGCGCTGGTGCAGTATCTGGCCATGCTCTGGGGCATGCGCCCCATTCATGCCATGGCTGGGCGCGTTCGGGCGCTGGAGCGGGGTGAGCGGGCCAGGATGGGCAGCGATCACCCGCGTGAGTTGCTCGGACTGGCGCGCAGCATCGACCGTTTTCTCGATCATGAGCAGCAGACCCGGGAACGTTATCGGCGTGCCATGGGTGACCTGGCACACAGCCTGAAAACGCCGCTGGCCGTCCTGACCAACGAACTGCAGCAGCCGGCTCGGGCCGATCAGGCTTTGATCGCGGCCCAGCTGGACCGGATGCAGAATGCAATCAGCTACCAGCTGTCCCGACCGCTGGCAGCGCCGCGGCTGTTGCCCGGTGAGGCTGTGCCTGTAGCGCCCCTGATCACGCGTCTGTCCGAGGCGCTCAGCAAAGCCTGGCACGACAAAGACATGGTGCTGACACTGGATCTGGATCCCTCTGTTGTTGTGCGCGCAGATGAGCGAGACCTCATGGAGATACTCGGCAATCTGCTCGATAACGCCTACAAATATGGCCGTGCGCAGGTCCGGGTCACGCTGCAGCCCGGTAACGGACAGGGCATGAATCTGCTGATTGAGGACGACGGTCTGGGGATACCCGAGGCGCAGCGTGGCCTGGTGCTGGAGCGTGGCGCACGGGCGGACAGTGCTCAGGTTGGGCAGGGCATTGGTCTGGCTGTGGTCGTCGACCTGCTGTCGAGCTATGGCGGCAGCCTGTCGATTGAGGCCGCAGAACTCGGTGGTGCCGGTATCAGGGTCGACCTGCCTTGAGCAAACTGTGGCAGGCAGTATAGAAACGATCAGCCAATGCGTTGGTCCGCTCGCCCCAGGGGCCGACTGATCGCCACTGTTGTTGCAGGTCCGAGGCGTCAGTGCGAACCTGCGTGCCCTGTTGCAGACCCTGATTGAGCTTTTCGACCTGCAGCGCCAGGCGCGCCTGCTGGTCATCGGCGGGAGACTCGAGTCCGGCCAGTATTTCCGCTTCCAGAACCAGACGGTGACGCTGTTCATCAGCGCGGGCAGCAAGTTGCTGCAGCGCTGACGAACTTGCACCGTCGCGCAATTGTGTCAGCCGCTGCTGCAGAGCTGGGTCGTTCTGGCCGTTGTTCAGCAGTTCGGCGATCAGGCCGTCATCGACAGCCTGGCCTTGGCCGATTGTCATTTCCAGCTCGCCCACCTGTTGGTCGAGCTGGCGCAGATGATCCATGGCCTGTTGCTGCGCGGCCAGTTCGGCCTGACGCAGCAGCTGACGATAGGCGGTCTCCAGCTCGCGCTGACGTTTCTGCAAGCGGCCTGCAGTTTCCGGTGGCAAGGACCCAAAGGCCTGCATGTCACGACGAAACGCAGCGAGTACATCCGGGTCCGCCTGTTCCGGAGCCGTTTGCTCGAGCTGCTTTGCAAACTCATCGCATCGGGCTTCGGCAGCCTGCAGCTGAGCTTTGCGTTTCTGCTGGCTGGCCTCGTGCTGCTGCGCGCGCAGGCCAAAGATCTCATCGCAAAGCGCCCGAAACTGCTTCCACAACTTCTGATCTGGGCCACGGGGCGTGATACCGACCTCGCGCCATTGCCGCTGCAGGCCTTTGGCCTGATCAATCGTTGCCGGTAGCAGGTTGCTGTCCTCCCGTGCCTGCTCAAGCAGCGATCTGGTGGTTGAGATGATCTCTTCCTTGCGGGCCAGATTGCGGCCCCACTCGCCCTTGAGTTGATCGAGCAGCGCCTTGATGGCGGTGTCGAAACGCTGCTGGGTACGTTTGCCCGCGGCACGGTCTACCGGGAAGAACTTGCGCCATTCGCTTTGCGCCCGATGCAGGATCCGTTCGGCGCCCTTCCAGTCCGTGTTGTTCCAGTCGTTCTGCGCCAGGTATTGCTCGAGCTGTTCGCAGATGGTCTCGCGCTGTTCCAGGTTGAATTTGCGCTTCTCCGCTTCCGCTTCGAAGTATGCCCGGCACGGTTCGAATGCGCGTTCAGCTGCACTGTTGAAGCGATCAAGCAGGCGCCGATCGCGCGGATGGGTGATGGGTCCAAGTTCCTGCCAGGCGCGACGCAGCGCCTTGATGTGCTCGGCCTGCACTGGTGGGTCCATGGGGTTGTTGGCCAATGTCTCAGCCTGTTCGCACAGCTCGCGACGTTTGGGGCCGGTGGCAAAGGTTTGCCAGTCTTTCAGCTCCTTCAGTTGCGCCGCGAGCTGGTGTTCGCGCTGGTGCAACTGACGGGCACCACCTTCAGGCAGGCAGCGCAGCAGCTTGCGGGCTTCGGTATCCAGGCTGGTGGCATTGATCAGGTGGCCTTCTTCGATCTGCTGTTGCAGGTTTTTCTGCAGCTCGCGGCAGCTGTCGGTCAGCGCTTGATAGGCCTCGTGGCAGCGCTGGTCAAAAGTGTCGAGTTCGGCGTGTCGTGTCTGCAATGTGGCGAGCAGTGCCGGTGGCTGGATGTCCGCCGGCCAGGCAATGCGCCGCAACAGCTTGTCGATCTGGCTGCGGCGTTGGCGTATCGCATGTTGCTGCTGCCAGAGTTGTTGCCAGCCGCCCTGATCCTGCGGCTGAGCGAACTCGGGCACGCTTTCAGACAAAACCTCAGCGTCGCTGGCGGCCGCTCTCAGGCGTTGGGCTGCGGTGAACAGCAAGCTCATTTGATGCGTGAGGTCGTGGAACGGCGTTGCCAGTTCGGCCGGTGGCGGCCGGTGATCAGCTGCGCTCAGCCAGCGTTGCTGCCCCGCCGAAAAGATCTGGTTCAGCGTGTCGAGTTCGGTGACCGGGTCGCGTTGGCCATGGTTGATCTCGTCATGCAGCGCCTGCAACTCATCGAGCAATGCCTGGAACAAGGCCGGATCCGCTTCCGGGACAGCTTCTGGTGTCGGCTCTGCCGGATCCGCGGACCCGGTGGTCGCTGCAGGTGTGGCGGCTTGTGGCTGCAGCTGCGCGAGCTGCTCTTGAAAGCGTGCGTCGTTGGCCGCAACCGGGTCTGGATCGATGTTGTGTTCCGTCAGGGTCTGGGCACACTCATCGAGCCGGACCTGCGTCGACAGCCAGTCGGTTTTCAGGCGGGCCAGCTTTGGGCCGAGCAGGTGATCATCCGGTTGCAGGCTTTCGAGCTGGCGCAGCAGCGCATTCGCCTGGTCGGCGGCGGCCTGATAGTTGGCCCTGGCCTGCCGGATGTCATCCAGCCGACTCCGTGCCAGGCGATTCAGGTTCTTGTCGCGGTCGCGACTCAGCCGCTCGAGTTCAACAAGCCTCGGCTCATCCTGAATCAATTCGGCGATACGCAGGCGGACGCGTGGATTGCGACTCTCGATGCTCAGCGTGACCTGTGCGTCGGTAGGCAGCTGGTCCAGCAGGGGCTTAATCAGTGCCGGGTCCTGTGCAGCTCTGATGATGCTGTCACGCAAGCCCTGCTCCTGCAGTTGACCGGCCAGGTCGGGCTCTGTGCCACAGCGCTCGGCTAGAATGGTGGCAGCGGCCTGAGCCAGTTGGCTGTCTCCATCCTGGCAAAGCCCGATCAGGGTGTGGCGGTTGCCGATGCGGCTTAACGCCGTCTGCCGGACCCGCGTGTCCTTGTCCGTGCGTGCCAGCTCCAGCAGGTCATCCTGAAGATCATCGAGTTCCTCGTGACGCAGCTGAAGTATGGCTTCCCGGCGGGCTCGAGGATCCGGGTCGTCGAATCTGACGCGGCTTCTGAACAGTTTCGACAGCATGGTGACCGCCTTTAGATAGATGCGTTACCACTGGTTGATCAGCGCCCGACCGGATCAGCTGAGGCGATTGTGGCTGCCGTCACACAGCGGCGCAGTGCCTGTCTGCTTGCAGCCACAGAAATACAGCGTGCGGTCGGCGTCGGCTGTATAGGGCACAGGCTGCAAGCTTGTGTCCTTGTGCGAGCCATCGCAGAACGGCTGATTCTGACTGCGGCCACAGGCGCACCAGAAATACTTCTTTCCGGCATGGACGTCGATCGGGAACGGACCACGTTGGGCCACCACGGCCTGATCGTTGGGCATGTCGGTCATACTGATCCCCTTAAGAGTGCACCGGACTAATGGTGCCTGCAACTGGCAGCAATTTCCAAGCCCGCGTCCTTATCCCCCGGCGAGCTGCTGCCAGCGATGGCGGCAGGACTTGGCCCGGCCGCCGGAAGCGGTTACAAAGGTGATCATTGCATATATGGAGACAGAGCTATGGCGCGATGGGACAAGAACGCAGAACCGGGTATTCCAGACTGGTTCTGGCAGGCTGTGGACACACCCTCCGAAGAGGGCACGGTTGAGGTTGATGAGTGCGACGTCGTCTATCGGCACTGGGGGCTGAACGGCCGTCCTGGACTGTTGCTGATTCATGGCCTGTACGCGCATAGCCACTGGTGGGATTTCATCGCGCCGTCTTTCAAGGACGACTATGACGTGGCCGCCCTGGACCTGACCGGGATGGGGGACTCGGACTACCGGTACAGTTACGACCCGGAAACCTATGCAGAAGAGATCTGTGCCGTCTGTGACGCAGTCGGGTTCGACAATCAGGTCACGGTTGTTGCGCACAGCTTTGGTGGCATGTTGATGGTGAAAGCGGCCAATCTGTATCCGGACCGCTTCGGGGGACTCGTGCTGGTCGATTCCGGGCCGCGTCATCCAGACGAGGAAACCCCTACCCGTGGCGGCATGATGGGAGGCGGCCGGGTCAAGGTCTATCCCGACCGCGATACCGCGATCAACCGGTTCCGGCTGCAGCCGCCGCAGCCCTGCGACAACG
The DNA here is from genome assembly GCA_007128525.1 of Pseudomonadales bacterium. Lineage (GTDB taxonomy): Bacteria > Pseudomonadota > Gammaproteobacteria > Pseudomonadales > Azotimanducaceae > SKXG01. The sequence goes on from SKXG01000375.1 coordinate 9,863, forward strand.
AGTACATCGTGCAGTACATCGCCCGCCACTCAGTGATGCCGGTGGATGATGGCTGGGCCTGGAAGTTCGATGAGGAGCTGATGACAACGATGAAGGGTGGCAGCCGACGCATTGAGGATTATCAGAACCTGCGTCTGCCGCTCGGCGTGATCTATGGCGCGGACTCAGCCCTGTATTCTGCAAAAAGCCTTGAGTATCTGCGCGAATTGGCGCCGCACAAGGACTTCCCGGCTGTGGCGCTGGAGAACGCGCAGCACCACCTGTTCCTTGATCAGCCGCTGGCGTTTATCGATACGCTCAAGGAGATGCTGCCCAGGCTGGGCCGGGTCTGACGCCCGGTTCGGGCCGGTCTGTGATGACCGGCCCGACTTTGACCAGCCGGGCCGAGGCTGGTGTCAGCCCGGCTCGCGTCAGTCCAGATTTAAGAAACGTCGGATCAGGCCCAGCACCGCTTCGCAGTGGTCCGGTTCCAGGTGCAGGTGGTGTGGGCCGTCCAGCTCGGCAATTTCCAGCTGGCTGTGATGCGTGCGATAAGTCGGGATGTCGTCCCAGTACCACTTGTCGCCCTTGGTGGCCTGCACGAGCAGCGCGGGCATGCTGCTGCGTTGCATCAGCAGCTCCAGCTCGGCCTGTGACGTACTGTGCGGGGAGCGGAAGCGGATGCGAGGATCCGTTCGCCAGGTAAACCCGCCTGGAACTGTCATGTGGCCGCGTGCCACCAGCTCGCTGGCGGCCTCCCAGCTTTGGTCGGTCGCCTGTGTGACCCGTCGGATCATGTCGTCGGTGCTCGGATAGACGGGTGGCCGCTTGTTGCCGGCGTTGACCATTTGCAGCAGGGCCTGACGCCGGCTGTCCAGGTTCCGCGCCACGTCATTGTCGGACGTGACGAAACCGTCGATCAACACTGCGTGGCTTATGCGCTCCGGAAACAGGCCGGCAAACTCCGAGGCGATGCCCGCACCGCGCGAATGTCCCATCAGCGCAAAGGTCTCCCAGCCGAGCTGATCGGCCACAGCCAGGATATCCTGCATGTCCGTCGCGGATTCATAGTGCATGCCCGCTGCCCGATGGCTGGAGCGGCCGTGTCCGGCCTGATCCAGGGCCACCAGGTGCAGTTCCGGCAGGCCGGGTGCGAGGCGGTTGAAGGTGTTGGCGTTGTCCAGCCAGCCATGCAGGCCGAGCACGGGAATGCCGTCTGGGTTACCCCAGACCTTGGCCGCCAGGGTCAGGCCGTTGACATCAAAGGTGGTTTCCTGCGGCTGCGCGCTGTCCTGCGCGGCCGTCGCCAGCTGAGATTTGCTCATGCGTCAGAAGACTCGAATCCGAGAGTGAACCGAGGGATTCTAATGGCGCCCGCAGAAAACGCAAATTAAGGTTACGTTTCTACACACTTGGTCCACGTTTAGAGGCTCTGTTCCGGAATCAGCCAGTCGAATTCGGTGCTGTGGCCCGAACCCAGAGCGGCGGGCAGCTCGTCGGCAATCCGCGCCAGGTCACCCTGGGCCTGATAGGGCGGGTTCAGGACCAGGATGCCGGATGAAGTGCCGGAGACGCTGTGCAGGTTCAGGCGCAGTGTCTTTGGCGGCTCGAGCCGGCAGAAGTCGCGCAGCAGCCGCACATGGTCGAGCTTGCCCTGTAACGGGTACCAGACCATATAGGTCCCGTGGCGGAAGCGCGCCAGGGCGGTGCGCAAGCCCTGGATCAGCGAGCGGGCCTCCTGATCCAGCTCGTAGGCCGGGTCGATCAGTATCAGGCCACGGCGCTGCGGCGGCGGCAGGGTCGCTTTCAGCGCCTGATAGCCGTCGCTGCGGCTGACCCGGATCCGGGGGTCATTGGCAAACTGGGCGGCCAGGCGCGTGTGATCCTGCGGGTGCAGCTCGCAGAACTGCGCCCGGTCCAGTGGCCTGAGCATGGCAGCGGCCAGCTGCGGTGATCCGGGGTAGTGTCGGTGATCGGGCGAGAGGGCGTTGATCTGACCAAGAAAGGCATGCAGCGGGCTGTCAGGCGGCAGTTGATCCGCGCCTGCCCTTAATGCCGTGATGCCGCCCTCGTGTTCACGGCGGGACAGGCTTGCGCCGAGATCATAGCGGCCGGCGCCGGCATGGGTATCCAGATACCAGAGTGCCGACGGTTTCTGGAGTGCTGCCCTTAGCAGGCAGTGCAAGGCACTGTGCTTGAGCACATCGGCGCAGTTGCCGGCGTGGAAGGCGTGTCGATAACTGAGCACGGTGTGACCTGTGGCCTTCGGGCCGCGCACTATGGCGCAGCTGCTGTAACGGCGCAATTGCTGCCGCGTTCATTGCCACGGTCATTGCGTTTGACAGCGTCTGTGGCTACAAAGTCAGCTTTTGGCGACTCGCATGGGGACAGGGCGCATGGGCGATGCTCAGGCCGCAGATCAGCGGCAGACGTTCTTTTATGGCTGGGCGATCGTAGCCGGTGGCTACCTCATTGGCCTGCTGACCAGTGGGTTGATGGCCTATACCCGGGGAATTTTCCTGGTGCCCATGGCTGAGGAACTTGACGCGTCGCGCCTTGAGCTGTCGCTTGGCTTTACCATCACCAGTGCAGTCGCGGCTTTTTCAGCCCCCCTGGCCGGTTATCTGCTGGACAAGTTTCCTGTTCCACGACTGATGACGCTGATGGTTATCTGGACGGCCATTGGCTACTTCGCGCTGTCGATGATCAATGACAAGCTCGGGCTGTTTTTGGTGCTCGGCATATTCTTTGGTCTGGCAACTTTCCATCTTGGCGGCCCAGCCACCGGGAAGCTGGTGGTCAGCTGGTTCAGTACCCGGCGTGGTCTGGCGCTGTCGTTGCTTGCGATGGGTGCGTCGACTGCGGGCGTATTGACGCCGCCAATCGCAACCGCACTGATCGAAACCTTTGGCTGGCGCTGGTCGTTCGTAGTCTACGGCGTGGTTACGCTGGTTGCCGTGCTGCCCCTGACAACTCTGTTGATGCGCGATCCGCCTAAGGAAGAAGCGGCCAGCCCGTTACTGGCCGAGGCGGGTCAGAAAACAGATGTTGATGCAACCAGCACCGGGGAGAGTGCCGCGACCACTGGCACGCCCTTGTCTGTGGATCGCGTCTGGCGTCGCAGTGAGTATCTGAGCAACCCGAGTTTCTGGGGCATCGTGGTGATCTTCGGCACCATGGGCTGTATTTTTTCTGGTGTGTCTCTGCACTTGTTTGCGCATATCACCGATATTGGCATTGATCCCATCCGCGCCTCGCTGGCATTGTCAGTGATGGCCAGTCTGGCACTGTTCAGCAAGCCGGTATTCGGCTGGTTGGTGGACCGACTCGATGCTCGCGTCAGCGTGGTGGTATCTCTGCTGACGCAGCTGCTGGGGGTGGTATTGCTGCTGTTCGCGGAGAGCTTTGTCGCCGTCGTGGTTGCTGCAACGCTCTTCGGGTTCGGCTACGGCGGCATGGTGCCATTGCGCAATGCGCTGACGGCAATCGGCTTTGGTCCAATGTCCTTTGGTGAGGTCACTGGCGCCATGCGCACTGCTATGGCGCCATTGACGCTGGGCGGTATGCCGCTGGCTGGTTGGATCCATGACACCTTCGGCAGTTACGACGCGGCGTTCACGACGTTCGCTGCTCTTTATGTTCTGGCGCTGCTGGCGGTGCTGTTGCTTCGACTGCAGGCACCGCAGCGCGAGGTACGCGCTAGAAGCCCGGTGTCAGCGTGAACTGCCAGTGCCAGTCCCGATTCTCAAGGTCGACCGGATTGACATAGTGCAACGCCAGAACGATGCCGCCCAGGTTGGTGCGAATGCCAATACCATGACTGGTTACGGAAGTGCGGTCACTGCCGAAGAACTGTGGCCGGTTACCGCGGTCCCAGGCCGCACCACCATCGAAGAACACATTCAGGTCCAGCGGCAGGCCGAAGCCTCCAATCATGCCGATTGGTCCGAACAGCGGAACTCGGGCCTCGAGGTTCAAGGCGGCAATTCGGCTGCCCTGCAAACGATCGAAACGTGGGTCGGCGAACAGGTTGAAGCTCGCCTCGTAGCCACGTATCAGTGACGGATTGCCCAGGAAGATTCGGCCCAGCCGACTATCTTCAGCATCGCCACCGTAGCGACCGAAGTGCATCACGCGACCGGCAAAGACGATCGGAAAGTTTTCGAAAGGCATGTGATAGGTGCGCAGATCGATCAGGGGCTCGTTGAACTGCAGGTCGCCGTAAACGCCGGTCAGCGCAACCCGAGCACGCTGGCCCATGACGGGTCCGGTGCCGCCGAACACGCTGGTGTCGTAGACAAATGCTGTTGACGTCGTCCCGAGCATCAAGGAATCGGGTGCTGCAAGGCTTGAGGTGCCACTGCCAATGCGGTCACCGATGATTGGTCGTCCAATGGGGTCAAAGCCGAAAAATTCAAA
>SKXG01000095.1 GCA_007128525.1 Pseudomonadales bacterium
GCGGCGGTCTCAGCCAGCGCCGCCGCTGGAAGAGGCCACCGCCATGCTGGCTGGCATCTGGGACAACCGCCAACTGGCCAACGCCGGGCCGCTGTATGAGGCCCTGTTGCGTCGGGGCGTTATTGTCCGGCCGGTTGCCGGTTACGGCATGCCACAGCACCTGCGCATCAGCGTTGGTACCGAAGCAGAAAACGCGCGTTGTCTGCAGGCGTTACAGGCATTGGGTGACGCGTGAGCCGGCTGCTTGTAATCGGGGTCGGGCTGATTGGTGGTTCCTTTGCGGGAGGAGCGCGGGACGCCGGGCTGTTTGCCGAGGTGATTGGCGCAGATGCTGACGCGGATAACCTGGCGCGGGCGCAGCAGCTCGGCTTGATCAATCAGTCGCTGGCCGACTGGCAAGCCGCCATTCCCAATGTGGATGCCGTGCTGGTCGCGGTGCCACCCGGCGTGGTCGTCAATGTGCTGAGTCAGGTGTTCCAAGCCGGTTTGCCAGATCATGCGCTGGTATTCGACGCCACCAGCACCAAGTCGTCAGTTGTTTCGGGTCTGCAGCGCGAGCTGGCCGGGTTGCCGGCGAACTTTGTGCCCGTGCACCCGATGGCGGGTTCCGAACTACAGGGCCCGGCGGCAGCGCGGCCCGACCTGTATCAAAACAGCCAGGTCTTTCTGACACCCACCACGGACACAGCGCCGGATGCCGTTGCCAAAGTGCGTAGCTGGTGGGAGCAGCTCGGTGCCAGCTGCCATGAAATCGACGCGGCGCAGCACGACGCCATGGCTGCACTGAGCAGTCATCTGCCGCACCTGCTGGCATCGGCCTATATGGCCTTTCTGGGTACTGCGGCAAGACGGGAGGGCGTGACGGACGATACTAAGCCCCACACGAGCAGTACCGCGCTGACTCCGTTTGCCGGCCCAGGGTTGCGTGATTTCAGCCGGATTGCCGCTGCTGAGCCGACCCTGTGGCGCGACATATTCGCCGCCAATCGGCACCTCCTGTTGGATGAGCTGGACGAGTTGCTGGTCCATCTGGGGCGGATTCGCGCCGAGCTGGCGGCAGAGCAGGATGATGCCCTGGTGCGGATGTTGACCGACGGCCGCGACCTGCGTCGGCAGCTTGCCAGACACCTGCCCAACTGGAGGGCGGACAGTGACTGAATCGAACGCAGCGAATCCAGTGACAGTTGTTACCGTCGATGGCCCCAGCGGATCCGGCAAAGGGACGCTCGCACTGCATCTGGCACGGCGGCTGGGTTGGCACTACCTGGATTCCGGCGCCCTCTATCGGATTCTGGCCCATGCGGCCATGGCCGAGGGGCTGTTGCTGGGGGCTGAAGCGGAATCCGAGCTGGCCGAACTGGCCGGACGTCTGCGGATTGACTTCCGGCTGCCCGAGCCGGAGAGCCCGCTGGGCGTCCGGGTTGAGGTCGATGGCGTTGACTGCACCGACGCTATTCGTGCGGAGTCGGTCAGCCAGGGCGCGTCCAAGATCGCAGCCCTCCCTTTGGTCAGACAATCAGTGCTGGCACTGCAGCACAGATTTCGCCAGCCGCCTGGGCTGGTCACCGATGGCAGGGATATGGGAACCGTGGTGTTTCCGGACGCCGGGCTGAAACTGTTCCTCGACGCCAGCGCTGAAGAGCGGGCACAGCGGCGTCATAAGCAGTTGAAAGATAAGGGGTCGAGTGTTAGTCTCCGCGCCCTTCTCGCTAGTATACGAGAGCGCGATGAGCGAGACCGGGGGCGCGCAGTGGCCCCGTTACGGCCCGCGCCCGATGCGATCGTGATCGACAGTACTGATATGCCGATCGACGAGGTATTTGACATGGTCTGGCAGCTCGTCGTCGATCGGGGATTAGCTCAAAGTTGAGCCCATCCTCGGCCCATAGCGGCCAAATACCAGCAGAAGATTACAGGCATAGCCTGTTGCGGCAGTCTGAATTCGTTGGCGCGGCGCTCCGGTGCTGGCGAAAAACGGACGTTGAGACATCGCAAAGCGAAGCGTGGTGACTGTCACCACTCGCAGCGTGCGTCTCAGCCGCCTGGGGCACAGCAGCATGGTGTTGCGCGTGCATGATTCACTTTCAGAGACAACTGGGTATGAGCGAGAGTTTTGCAGATTTATTTCAAGAGAGTTTGAACACCATTGAGATGGAGCCCGGCTCCATCGTTACCGGCACCGTAGTGGACATCGACAGCGATTGGGTGATTGTTCACGCCGGTCTGAAGTCCGAAGGGGTTATCCCCAAGTCCCAGTTTGTCGATGACAACGGTGAGTTTTCACTGCAGATTGGTGATCGCGTCAAGGTCGCCATGGAAGTGGTTGACGACGGTTTTGGTGAGACGCGACTGTCCCGCGAAAAGGCCAAGCGCGCAGAGACCTGGCAAGTACTGGAAGATGCCTTCAACAAGGAAGAGGTGGTCACCGGTTCGATCAACGGCAAAGTCAAAGGTGGCTTTACCGTCGACATCAACAACATCCGCGCTTTTCTGCCAGGTTCGCTGGTTGACATCCGCCCGATTCGGGAAACGGCGCACCTGGAAGGCAAGCCGCTTGAGTTCAAGGTCATCAAGCTCGATCAGCGTCGCAACAATGTGGTCGTTTCCCGCCGCGCCGTGCTTGAAGCTGAAAACAGCGTAGAGCGTGAGCAGTTGCTGGAATCGCTGCAGGAAGGCCAGGAGATCAAGGGTATTGTCAAGAACCTCACCGATTACGGCGCTTTTGTCGATCTCGGTGGTGTCGACGGCCTGCTGCACATTACCGATATGGCCTGGCGTCGTATCCGGCATCCGAGCGAGATGGTCAACGTCGGCGACGATGTGATGGTCAAGATTCTGAAGTTCGACCGTGAACGCAACCGCGTATCGCTGGGCATGAAGCAGCTCGGTGACGATCCGTGGATCAACCTCAAGCGTCGTTATCCGGAAAACACCCGGGTTATGGCAACGGTCACCAATCTGACCGATTACGGTTGTTTTGCCGAGATCGAGGAAGGTGTTGAGGGTCTGGTACACGTCTCCGAGATGGACTGGACCAACAAGAACATTCACCCGTCCAAGGTTGTGTCCATTGGCGACCAGGTCGAAGTGATGGTGCTGGACATCGATGAAGAGCGCCGCCGTATTTCGCTCGGCATCAAACAGTGCCGCCCGAATCCTTGGGAAGAGTTTGCACAGAATTACGCCAAAGGCGATCGGATCCGCGGCAGCATCAAGTCGATTACCGATTTCGGTATCTTCATTGGTCTGGAAGGCGGCATCGACGGTCTGGTGCACCTGTCCGATATTTCCTGGAACGAGCCGGGTGAGAACGCGGTACGCCGTTACAGCAAAGGTGAAGAAGTCGAAACTGTGGTGCTGTCGATCGATCCCGAACGGGAGCGTATCTCACTGGGCATCAAGCAGCTCGACGAAGATCCCTTTGCGGACTACACCGCGGTCAACGACCGGGGCAGCATCGTCAAGGGCACGGTTGAGTCAGTCGATGCCCGTGAAGCTGTTGTGCGTCTGGCCGAAGAGATCACCGGTGTGCTCAAGGCGTCCGAGCTGAGCGTGGATCGCGTCGAGGACGCGCGCAACATGCTCAAGGAAGGCGAAGAGGTCGAGGTGAAGATCATCAGCGTTGACCGCAAGAACCGCAGCATCGGGCTGTCGATCAAGGCGAAGGATCGTGATGATGAGCGTACAGCCGTACGCGACCATCAGCGCACCGAGTCTGACCGGCCAGCTCCGACCACACTGGGCGACCTGATCAAGCAACAGATGGATCAGGACTAAAGTGCTGGGCCTGCCCGCCGGCAAATGCCGGCGGGCACCTGCACTGTCGTCACAACTTTCTGAATTTTAAGGCTTTCTTGTTGAGGGCTGGTGTACCCTGTGCTAACGTCAGACACTTCCCGGTGATGCCAGATGCCGCCATGACCAAGTCCGAGTTGATTGAGCTGATTACTGCACGGCAATCCCAGCTTTCTTCCAAGGATGTTGAGCTGGCCGTTAAGACCATGATCGAGCACATGTCCGAGACGCTGGCGCAAGGTCAGCGCATCGAGATCCGGGGCTTTGGCAGCTTTTCTCTGCACTATCGCGCACCGCGTATCGGCCGTAATCCCAAGACCGGTGAGTCGGTGGGCCTTGCCGGCAAGTACGTACCGCACTTCAAGCCTGGCAAAGAAATGCGTGAGCGTGTCAATGACAGCCTGCAGCTTGAACACGCGGCACAGGATGGCAACGCCCGTGCCCAGGATGGTTGACGGCCGGGTGTCGTTGATCCGGGTGATCAGCCATTGTCGGCAGCCAGCCGCAGGCGGCATCATGTCCGGCAGGTTCCACTGACAGGACGTCTCTATGCGCTGGCTCTGGCGTACGCTTCTCTTGACACTGTTTTTGATGTTGCTGTTGCTCAGCGTGCTGGCCACGGTCGACAACGCCGAGCCGGTGCAGCTGCAGCTGCTGGGTGCTGAGACGCCTGCGCTGAGCCTGTACTGGTGGCTGGTGCTGGCCTGGGTGGCCGGGATGCTGATTGGCTGGCTGTTTGCGCTGCGTGCGCAATGGCGGCTCAGAGGTCAGCTGCGGGAGCTGCGGCGTCTGGTCCAGGAGCGGGGGCTCTAGGCGCGGTATGCTGGAAACCATCGCCATTTACGGGCTCCTGCTGGTTGCCATCGGCTTTGGCTTCTATCTGGGACGCCGGGATGGGAGCAAGGGTGGCACTGCGTCCGGAGGCTGGTCGGCGCAAAGCAGCAATCCCTCCATCCCGGGCTATATCAGCGGCATGAATCAGCTCCTCAATGAGCGCCAGGAGCAGGCAATAGATGGCTTGCTGCAGTCCCTGCCGGTCAATGAACGATCTCTGGACACATTGCTGGCCCTGGGCGCCCTGCTGCGCCGCCGTGGAGAAATCGACAAAGCCATCCGCGTCCATCAGAACATGCTTGGCGATCCGGGGCTGCCCGTTGCCAGCCGGCCGTGGGTAGAACTAGAGCTGGCACGTGACCATCAGGCTGCAGGTCTGCTGGGTCGTGCCGAGAGCCTGCTCAACGGCCTGCTGGGCGTACGCGGTGAAGTGCGGACAGCCGCGCTCGAACACCTGGTAGAGATATATCAGCTGGAGCAGGAGTGGCAGCTGGCATTGCAGGCCGGACGCGAGCTGTTGCCCACGTTGTCCGGTGCCGATGCGGACCGACTGCGTACCGCGCTGGCACACTTTCACTGCGAGCTGGCGGCCGCTGCGCTGGCGCGTGACGATCTCGATACCGGCAAGCGGCAGGTGCAGCAGGCGCTGGCTGTAGACCGCCTGTGTGCGCGTGCCCACCTGCTGCAGGCCCAGCTCCATCTGCGGCAGCAGAAGTACAAGCCGGCACAGACGGCCTTGCGGGAGGTCATCGACCTTGATCCTGGCCTCATTGAGCTGGCGCAACCTCTTTATCATCAGGCTTGCCGTGGCCTGAACGACGAGTCCGCTTACTTCACCTTTCTAGAACGATATCTGGCGCGCCTCGAATCTGCTGGCGATGCTGCCAGGCCGCCACACGACCTGCCGCACAGTCTCATTGAGGCCTTGTATCGCAAGCATCAGGCGGATCAGGGGGAGCAGTCGGCGCTGAGCTGGCTGGCCGCTCAGCTGGAACAATACCCCAGTCCGGCACTGACTTCGTTCTACCTGGACCAGCTGCTGCTGGGTCCGGGGCAGGCCGATGCCAACACACTGCGGTTGATTCAGAAGCTCAGCACCCGGCTTGAGGCTGAGCAGAAGGGCTTTCGCTGTCGTGCTTGCGGCTTCAGCGCTCGATCCCTGCATTGGCAATGCCCGAGCTGCCGCCAGTGGGGAACCTTGAGCCGCCGCGCTTTTGGCGCACCTCAGCCCGGCCATTTGCCTGACGCCCGGGCAGCGGAATTTCCTACACCGCCAGGTTGAATCGGCTGCTGTTGCCGGCACGCGCCTTTGCCTAATTTGCTCCTCCCGCCGCAGGTCGCGGCTGACTACCACAAGAAGGAGGAGACATGCTCGTATCTGAGAGGAAGCACTTTGGAATGCAGTGGGTTCTGCCGGCAGCGATGCTTGCCGTGTTGTTGATGGCAGGCGTCGCCGGCAAAGCGCTGGCCGGGGATCTGGATCTGCCACCGGCGCAGGTGAACATCAATACCGCAGATGCCGAGATGTTGGCGCTGGTGCTGGATGGTGTGGGTCAGGCCAGGGCTGAAGCCATTGTTGAATATCGTGATGCCAATGGCGGGTTCGAGCAGGTTGAGGACCTGACACAGGTACGGGGCATCGGTGCGCGGACACTTGAGATCAACGCCGAGCGGATCACAGTATCGGAGTAATCGTTGACCGGCCTGCAGGGCCTGGCAGTCTGTGCAGGCCGGTCAATCCAATTGCTGCACCGGCGCCCATGGTGAACTCAGATACAGATGTTCGCCCTGGCGCCAAATCACCATACCGTCCAGATAATTCACGGGAGGCGCAGTGGCCAAGCCCAGCCCAAGCCACTGCTGCCGCAACAGGTACAGCGTCCAGTCGTGCGTAACGCCCAGGTGCAGGCCCTTGCTGCCGGGCGTCTCGAGCTGCTCATGGATATGGCGCAGGATACGGTCTGCGGCCTCGGCGGGCGGTTGCATGACATCAGACGACAGGTCATTGTTGAACCAGCGCTGCAGAACGGCCGGGCTACCTTCGTGTTTCATCATGGCGCCGACACGGCGCATATCCCGAACATAAAACACGGCGAGCTCTTTGGGGAGCGCCGGTGTGCTGGCTGGGCTGCTGAGGTGCGTGCTGGCGACCAGTTCGGCCGTCTCAATGCAGCGTCCTGATGAGCTGGCACTGGTGGTCAGCGTGGTCCACCTTGGCAGGGCCTGGCCAAATCGGCGGCACAGTTCGCGGCCTTCTTCGCTGAGTGGATTGTCCAGGTCGTTGTCGGCCTGGCCATAGTGGCGCGCCGAGTGCCGGACCAGACTGAACACGGCTGTCTGGCCCGAGTCCTGTGCGGCTTGCAGCAGATCCAATGTGGCCGCACCAAAGGTGTTGGACTCGGTCGGGTGATTTGCCGGGCCTATCGTCATAAAATCGCGTTCGCTCATTCCTGTAGTCTTGCCCAATCGGTCAGTCCTGTAAACGGAGAGCCGCTCATCGCCGCGCAAGTCGACCAGCAACCACTCAAAATACTGTACGTGGTTAATGAAGCCGGTTTCTTTATGTCGCATCGCCTGTTGCTGGCGCAGGAGGCGATGGCACAGCACTGTGACGTGGCTGTCGTCTGTGGCCGCCATACCGGTGAAGAGCGGCTGCAGGAAGCCGGCATCCGGGCCATTCCGCTTGACCTGTCGCGCAGCGGCTTCAATCCGCTCACCGAGATGCGCACGCTGCGGCAGCTGTGGGCCATCTATCGGCGTGAGCAACCGGACCTGGTGCATCAAGTGACGATCAAGCCGGTGCTCTACGGTGGGCTGATCGCACGTCTGCAGCGCTTGCCGGCCGTGGTCAGCGCGATCTCCGGGCTGGGGCATGTGTTCACGACTCCGGGGCCGGTAGCACGTGTTCGGCGTCTGCTGGTGCAGTCTTTGTTCCGCTTGGCGCTGGCGCATCGGTGTGGCCGCGTCATTGTGCAGAACCCCGAGGATCGGCTGGTCGTCCATGAGAATCTGGGCGTGCCATTGGAACGCATCCACCTGATACGCGGCTCAGGGGTTGACCTTGATGCCTATGCCACAACATCGGAGCCCGACGGGCCGCCCGTGTTCGCGCTGATCGCCCGTATGTTGAAGGACAAGGGCGTGGGTGAGTTCATAGCAGCAGCGACGACACTCAAGCAACGCTATCCGGATTGGCGCTTTCAGCTGATCGGCACGCCGGATCCGGGTAACCCCAGCTCCATGACCGAGGCCGAGCTCAAGCGCTGGCAACAGGAAGGTGTCATCGAGTGGCTGGGCTTTCAGAGTGACATACCGGCCCGGCTGCAGGCCGCACATGTCATTTGTCTGCCGTCCTACTATGGCGAAGGTCTGCCCAAGTCATTGATTGAGGCTGCAGCCGCAGGGCGCGCGATCATCACCACGGACATGCCTGGATGCCGGGAAGTGGTGCGCGACGAGGTCACCGGGCTGCTGGTGCCGCCCCGGGATGCGGATGCTCTGTGCGAGGCCATGATGCGGCTCGGATTGGACGCGGCCTTCAGGCTGCGATTGGGCGTGGCAGCACGGCGCAAGGCGGAGATGCTGTTCTCGGTGGAGGATGTGGTGCATGACACCTTCCTGATTTACGAGGAGTTGTTGTACTCATGACGCCAAAGGGCGGGCAGGGACGGGTCCTGGTTACGGGTGCCAACGGTTTTGTAGGGGTGCCCTTGTGTGAGGCGTTGCACCAGTCCGGATGGCAGGTAACCGCTGCCGTTCGCGAGACTGTGCCAGCCTTGCCGGATGGAGTCCGGATTACCGTTGTTGGTGACCTGGCGCAGGCGGGAGCACCACTTGCCGAGGCCGTCGCCGACAGTGATCTGGTCATCAATCTGGTTGGTCGTGCGCACCGGCAGGCGGACGAGACCGCCTATCAGCGCGACAATCTGGCAACTCTGGCGCGCCTGGTTGGCGCCATGCGCGCCAATGGCGTCAGACGCCTGATACATCTTAGCAGCATCAAGGCGCTGGCTGATGTCAGCGCCCGGCCCCTGGCGCCGGACGCTGATCCGGCACCAACAGATGCCTATGGGCGCAGCAAGCTGCAGGCTGAACAATGGTTGCAGCAACAGTCCGGGACGCAACTGGCGGTCAGAGTCGTGCGTCCGCCGCTGGTCGTCGGTGCCGGCGCACGTGGCAATCTGAGGAGTCTGCTCAAGAGCCTGGCCCGCCCGGTGCCCTTGCCACTGGGTCGGGCCCTGGCCCCTCGCAGTCTGCTGGGCCTGCGCAATCTTTGCGACCTGCTGGTGCATCTGGCTGAGACGCCTGTCGATCAGGACTACGCCATTGTGCATGCCCGTGACGATGACGAACCCTCAGTCGCAGAGCTGTTGCGTCGCTGTGGAAGTCTCATGGGCCGGGAGCCGCTGTTACTGCCGGTTCCACGCTTCATGATGCGTGCCGGTGCTGTGGTAACCGGTCGCCAGGCCATGTACGAGCGACTGTTCCAGCCGCTGCGGGTCAGTGATGCGGCGAGCCGGGAGCAGTTCGGCTGGCAACCGCGCTTCCCGCTCGAGCAGTCACTTCAGGATCTGGTGACGCATGGGCAGTCAACATGATCACCTGGCTTGTCGCGTACTTTCTGCCGGCACTGGTGTCAGCACTGTTGCTGGTCGGGGCGGTGCGCTGGCTGGCCCTGCGGCGTCAATGGTTGGACCGGCCCAACGCGCGCAGTTCGCACCAGCTCCCAACGCCATCCCTGGGGGGCGTTGCAGTAGTGCTGGTGACTGCAGTCTGGGGCGGCTGGGCCGTGTTGCAGGGGCAGTTCTGGCCTCAGGTGTTGCTGCCGGGTGCCTTGTTGGTAGCGCTGTTGGGGCTGATTGACGATTTATACCCGCTGCCGGCAGGGCTCCGGTTGGCGGTGCAGACTATTGCCGTCGGGCTTGGTGTCTGGCTGCTGTTGCAGTGGGTGCCATTGGCGGACTGGCAGCCGTTGCCAGCCGCGTCCTGGTTGCCCGGGCCACTGCTCCTGATTGCGGTCGTTCTGGGGCTGCTCTGGCTGCTTAACCTCTATAACTTCATGGACGGCACCGACGGGCTGGCGGGGTCACAGGCACTGCTGTATCTGCTGGGTGTGCTGCTACTGGCGACGCCGGTGTCGGACATGCTGGGGCTGGTACTGGTGCTGGCAGGTGCCCTGTGCGGCTTCCTGATGTGGAACTGGGCGCCGGCGCGGATCTTTATGGGTGATGTGGGCAGCGGCTACCTGGGCTACCTGTTGGGGATGCTCGTTCTGGTGCTGGCGGTGGAAGGCCGTCTGGGGCTGCTTAGCAGCGCTGTGCTGCTGGTGCCGTTCTGGGTTGATGCCAGCTACACCCTGGTGGTGCGGCTGTGCACGGGTCAGCGGCTGAGCGAGGCGCACCGCAGTCACGCCTATCAGCATCTGGCACGGCAATTCGGCCATGGCTGGGTGGCCACGGCGCTCTGGGGGCTTGGCCTGATCTGGCTGCTACCCCTGGCAGCGCTCAGCGAAGCCCGCCAGGACCTGTCGTGGCTGGCCCTGATTCTTGCGGTCGTACCGGTTTTGGGGTTGTGTCTGTACTATCGTGCGGGCACAGCACTTACAGCCCGGCTGTCGTGAGACGGATTTCACAGGTCAAAATGCCACCGATACGCTCATTTCAACTTCTACGACTACTGGACCGGCTGACCCGCCGCAAGAAGCAGCTGATCGCCGTGGCGGCAGACATGTTGGCGCTGCCCTTTGCGCTCTGGTGTGCGTTGGCGTTGCGTCTGGGCGACTGGACACCACCGGTGCTGGTGTTCTGGCCAGCTTTCGTCGTCTCCGTCTTGGTTGCTGTGCCGGTCTTTGTGCGGATCGGCCTGTATCGCCAGGTGATTCGCTATATTGGTAACGATGTGGTCTTCGTCGTGGCACGTGGTGTCACCATTACGGCGCTGGCCATCGCAGCTATTGCCTACATGATTCCGTTGGCCGGATTCCCGCGATCGGTACCGGTGATTTTCTGGGCGCTGGCGTTCCTCTATGTGGCGGGCACCCGCTTCGCCGTACGCAACATGCTGCATCAGCGTTTGCGGGCCGGCAGCGCCAAATTGCCGATTCTGATCTACGGGGCCGGCAACAATGGTGCCGACCTGTCGAGAATGCTGCGTCTGAAGGGCCACTATGATCCGCGTGGCTTTGTCGACGACGATCCTCAGGTACAGGGCAGTCTGATCGATGGTCTCGGCGTCTATCCCCCGGAACAGTTGGCCCGTTTGCTCGATACCACAGGCGCCAAGGAAGTGCTGGTGGCCGTGCCGGCCGATGCCCTTGAGGACAGGCGCCGGATTTTTGAGATTCTGGAGCCGCACTCCGTGCATGTCCGGTTGATCCCGGACATCGCAGAGCTGCTGTCCGGCCGGCAGGGCCTGACCAGCATTCGGGATGTAAAGGTAGAAGATCTGCTCGGCCGTAGTGCCGTTGATCCCTTTCCGGATTTGCTGTCTGGACAGGTTCGTGGCCACGCAGTGATGGTGACTGGTGCGGCGGGGTCCATCGGTTCGGAGCTTTGCCGGCAGATCATGCGTCAACAGCCCAGAGCGCTGCTGCTGCTCGATCACAACGAATACGGTCTGTACGAAATTTTTCGCGAGCTGCAACAGCAGATGGTTGAGCACCAGCAGCGGGGTGACCAGGAGCCGGTTGTGTTGGTGCCGCTGCTCGGATCCGTGCTCGACCATGGGCTCATCGTCAAGGCGCTGCAAGCCTACCAGGTTGAGACGCTCTATCATGCGGCGGCCTACAAGCATGTGACGATGGTTGAAAGCAACGTCATCCAGGGCATCCGCAACAATACCTTTGGCACCCTCTACCTGGCCGAAGCAGCGGTAGAAGCCGGTGTTCGCCACTTCATCCTGATCTCCACCGACAAGGCGGTACGCACGACCAACGTCATGGGTGCAACCAAACGCATGGCCGAGCTGGTTCTGCAGGGTATGCAGGAGGTGACGCCGGAGACCACGTTCTCAATGGTGCGCTTTGGCAATGTGCTTGGATCATCGGGATCCGTGGTGCCGCTGTTCCAGGAGCAAATTGAACGTGGCGGGCCGGTCACGGTGACGGATGCTGAGGCAACCCGTTTCTTTATGACCATTCCGGAGGCCGCGCAGCTGGTGCTGCAGGCCAGCTCTCTTGCCCAGGGCGGCGATCTGTTTCTGCTAGACATGGGTGAGCCGGTGAAGATCGTTGACCTGGCCCGCAAGATGATCCGCCTGCATGGCTATCGTGTGCGCGATGATGCGGATCCCGATGGTGACATCGAGATCGAAATCACTGGCCTGAAACCGGGAGAGAAGCTGCATGAGGAGTTGTTGATTGCTGATGCAGCATCATCTACCCGACACCCGAAGATTCTGCGTGCCGAAGAGACCTATGTTCGCTGGCCGGAGCTGCGTGCCGCACTGAATACGCTGGAGCAGGCCTGCGAGACGTTTGACTACGCGGCCATCAAAGCCTTTATTGAGTCGTTGGTGGAGGGTGCTGATCTGTCCGAGCAGTTGGCGGACCTGACCCAGCTGTCGGCCTTTTGCTCTGGCCTGTCGGTAGAAACCAGAAACTAGGGTACCTCTGAACAACGCCTTGTGCCCTCTGGCTTTCAGGCTGGCCCGCAATCAAGGCGCGATTTCGATGGCATAGTGGTGCTATGTCGAGAAAGCGCAACGAAGAGTGCGGGCCAGCCTGAAAGCCCCGAAGGGCGCGGACTGAAGCGCACATCTGCGGCGTTGCGACGCTTGGCAAGGGCTACGGCCATTCCCTGCGCGACGCGCCTTGCATCTGTACGCTTCAGTCCACGCAGAGGACACAAGGCGTTGTTCAGAGGTACCCTAGGCGGCGTGATCCTATCGGTAGTCGGCGACCTGGGACTTGACCTGCCGTATCGCTTTTACTGCATCAGCGCCTTCGGTCAGGTGCTCGGCGTCGATTCCGCAGGGCTGATCATTGCAGATCAGCGCAGGCGATGAGAACAGCGGCAGTCGCACCGCATTGAAGGCGCCTGGTGTTGCCATGACGGTTACGAAGTCGTTGTCGACACCGTGGCCGGCACCGAAGTGGAAACTGCCGCCTTCAGGGTCTTCGCGTCGCGAATGCGCCAGACCAAGGTTATGGCCAAGTTCATGCACCAGTGTGTAGTCACTGCAATCGAGCGCCACAACCGAGTAGCCATAGTCGGCCTCCAGTGGATGTGAGAAGTCACCATCCGAGCCATAGCCACCCAGCCAGGCGTAGCCACAGTAGCCGTCATTGACGTAGGGTCTCAGCAGGACAACCAGATCAGCCCGGTACGCTTCGCGCCAGTCGGGAACCGACTGCAGTTCCGGAGCATCGGCAAAGGTCAGGTGGTGCAGGGCTGTCGCTGTGTCGTAGGCATCCGGATAGTCCACCGATTTTATGACCGCCAGGTCGAATTCCAGATCCAGTCCGCTTTGCGCCATGACATCATTGGCTACATTGACCAGGTGCTCGACCCTGAGCTCTGGGTTGCCATAGAGTGCCCGTGTGCTGTTCGTCAGAACTGCCAGAAGGCGGATCTCCACTATGCCGGCATCCGGCTCATCGATCAGCTCCGGCTGGGTATTGGCGGGATGATCCGGCTCGTCTGCAGCGTGCTCCGGCGTGGTAACGCCATCTGTTTCATGACTAGCGCGAGGGTCTGACGGGCTGCCGCCACCGCAGCCGGACAGAGCCAGCAGCAGGACTGCCAGCCACAAACCCGGATGTCGTAAGCGGGCTTTACCAGGGACCCCGATCATGTTCGGGCGTCCGAAGGGGGCCGCAGATAGTCCTGGCTGTGGGAGTTCCAGCGCTGTTCCAGTTGGCGCTGGTCGATCAGCAGGCTGCTGTCGCCGTCGTTTTGCAGCCCGTATACCCCGCGCGTTGTGGCAAGGGTGCCGTAGAAGCCGGTGTCGCTGACGGTAAAGGTGCTGGCGAGGCCCTGACTGTGGACCTGAATGCTGCGATGGCTGTCTCGGTCGCGCACCCGTGTGACGGTCAGCGTCAGGCTGCCGCCCTGCGGATCTGGCAGCGTGATGTGGTCGCCGGCCTGCAGGTCTTTGAGGCGCTGCCAGGCAAGTGGATAAGCCTCGGCGGTGACGTCGGCTGGCAGCCTGTCCTCTGCTGGCGACGCGCCATTATCGGATGCCGTCGCGTCTGGCGCCTGAGTGTGGCCGTGTACGTCCGTACGCTGGGTATTCGGCAAGGGGGCCGGCTGTCGCTGCCGTGTGCTGGCAGCGGACAGGGCTGGACGCTCGCTCAGCGATGTTTCCATGTCGGCGGCTGCGTGCTCTGCCGTGACCGGCACGGTTGGCTGAGCGCCCGCCCACAGATCAGCCGGCAGCGCCGGGCGAAGCCACCAGGCCCAGGTCAAAAGGGCAGCAACACCGATCAGTATCAGTGCAGCCGGTTTGAGCGTAATTCCGCGTATCATGTATTCAGCATAGATGGCGGATTTTGCTTTGCAGGACAGGGGCTGAGGATTGCCTTAGCTGAGGCTTAGCTTCTGGTTAGGCGGTTGTTGAGGGCGGTGGTTGAGGCTTATACGGACAGGAGGCGGTATCGCTGATGGAACGTCCAGC
>SKXG01000353.1 GCA_007128525.1 Pseudomonadales bacterium
GTCTGGAGGTGGTCAAGGCGCTGAATATCGAGTCTTTGTATGCCACTGTTGGTCCCTCAATGGGCGGCATGACGGCGTTGGCTTTCGCGATGTTGTACCCGGACCGGACCAGACGCCTGGTCAGCATCTCGTCAGCAGCCCGCAGCCTGCCGTTTGCCATCGCCCTGCGATCGCTACAGCGCGAGATGATCCACAAGGATGCCGCCTGGCAACATGGGCACTACGACCCGGACAAGGGGCCTGTCGGTGGTATGCGCCTGGCTCGCAAGCTCGGGATGATCACCTACCGTTCAGCCAAAGAGTGGGAAATGCGATTCGGCCGAGAGCGGGCAACGGATCCGGGGCCCAGGTCCGAAGACCCGTTCGGCCTGGACTTCGAGGTGGAAGCTTACCTGGAAGCGCACGCCGACAAGTTCATTGGCACTTTCGACGCCAACTGCTACCTGTACCTGTCACGCGCCATGGACCTGTTCGACGCCACCGATCATGGTGGCAGCCTGGCAATTGCCATGGGTCGTCTGCAGCTTGAGGCTGCCCTGGTGATCGGCGTGGAGACGGACTTTCTGTTTCCAATACATCAGCAGCGTGAACTGGCCGAGGCGCTCCGCCGCAAAGTACCGGACGTGGACTTCCAGGCACTGGAGTCGTTGCAGGGGCATGATTCATTCTTGGTGGATATGGACAGGTTCCGACCGGCCTTGGCCGGTTTCTTTCAGACGGGTTGAGTCCAGACAAACGGACGCGGCCTGGCCGCGTCTTAGAGGTCGTCCAGGTCGTCATCCAGATCAAGGTAGTCCAGATCACGCTCCATGCGCCGCGCTTCCAGGCGCGCTTCTATAGCACGGCGAATCTCCAATGAGCGGGCAGCACGCTCCTTCGGGTCCGAGGGCAGACTGTCGTCACCTTCCTCAAGCAGATCATCATCATCAATCAGATCATCCAGGCTTTCATCAGAAAGCGACATGTCAAAGTCGTCCTCGTTATCGGTGGCATCGTCGTCGTCAAAATCTGCCGTCATGGCTCTGGCCGTCCTTGCTTCCGTGTGGGCAGCTCGTGCTGGCTAAGATCCAACATCGCGCGAGTTGTAAGCTGCACCCGGCACCCTGTCAAGCTACCCGTCGCACAGATTGCCAATGATTCGCCGGCAATACGATGACACCGCTGATGTCGGGAGCAGCGTGATCGAGCATGGAACGGAAGGATTGGTGGAGCCAGGCGGGATCGAACCGCCGACCTCTTGCATGCCATGCAAGCGCTCTCCCAGCTGAGCTATGGCCCCGTGCTGTTCCTTGGCTGGCAGACGGCCAACCAGGAAAGGCCGCGAATCTTATGTGCCCGATGTCGGGCTGTCAACCAGCGTCCGATACGCTTTCTCCAGCGACTTGGCTTGTTTCTTCGACACGCCGCCGGCGGCCTGCAGCGCATCCCGCAGGCGGATTCTGACGACATCCTGACCCAGAATGGCCATCGAATCGAACAACGGCAAAGCCACCGGTCGACCAGCCACGCCCAGGAAGAGTGGAAACAGGTAATCGCGAATTTTCAGGTCCATGGCCGTGGCCAGGTCCTGACAGTTCTGCTGCAGGGCCTCTCTGTCCCACTGCCGCATTTCTTCGAAGCGCCAGAGGGTAAACTGCAGGATCTGCTGAATCTGAGTGGCATCCAGTGACGGATGCTCGAAATCCGAAGCCTGCAACGCCGGCCGCTCGCCGACCAGATAGCCTGCCAGCGGCACCAGGTCTATGAAACGCTCCGTCCGGTCCTGCACCAGAGGCACCAACTGGCTCAGATGATCACGGTTCAGCGCCCATTCCTGCACTCTGTTCATGAAGGCTTCTGGTGTCAGGCGGCGAATGTACTGACCATTGAGCCACTTCAATTTGACGGCATCAAAGACCGGTGCACCCAGAGATATCCGGCTGGCGTCAAAGTGTTCCTGCATGTCTGCGAGGCTGAACAGTTCGCGTTCATCCGGCATCGACCAACCCATATGACCCAGGTAGTTGATCATCGCCTCCGGCAGATAACCGGCACGACGATAGTAGTTGATGCTGGTCGGGTTCTTGCGCTTGGACAGCTTGCTTTTGTCCGGATTGCGCAGCAGTGGCAAGTGATACATGTGGGGCGCTTTCCACCCGAAATAGCGGTACAGCAGCAGGTGCTTGGGCACTGAGTTGATCCACTCCTCGCCGCGCAGCACGTGGCTGATCTCCATCAGGTGATCATCGACCACCACGGCGAGGTGGTAGGTCGGGAACCCGTCTGCCTTCAGCAGCACCTGCATGTCAATCTGCGTCCAGGGAATCTCGATTTCACCGCGCAGTTCATCGTTGAAGCGACACAGGCCAGACTCCGGCACCCGCATCCGGATCACATGAGCCTCACCGGCTGACAAACGCTGCTCGACCTGCTCCGGATCGAGGTGCATGCAGTGGCCGTCATAGCGCGTGGTTTCGCCACGTTTCATCTGCGCTTGCCGCACCTCCGCGAGGCGCTCTGCACTGCAAAAGCAGTGAAAGGCATGCCCGTCACGAACCAGCTGATCGACGTGCTGGCGGTAGATGGGCAGGCGTTCACTCTGTCGGTAAGGACCCTTGCTGCCACCGACATCCGGCCCTTCCTCCCAGGACAGCCCAAGCCATTTCAGGGCATCCAGGATCATCTGTTCCGACTGCGGCGTGCTGCGCTGTTGATCGGTATCTTCAACGCGCAGCACGAACTCCCCGCCCTGATGACGGGCGAACAGCATGTTGAACAGCGCCACATAGGCGGTTCCGATGTGCGGGTCCCCGGTGGGTGACGGTGCAATACGGGTACGTACCTTCATGGGGCTGGGACCTCCTCTGCCTGACCTGCGCCCGACCTCAGCCTTCGGCGGCTGCTTACCAGGACCAGGCGTACAAAAAGCACAAAAGCCGGCTGCTGCCGGCTAACAATGCCCAGTATACCGGCTTGAGGCTACAGGAAGAACGACAGATACGCGCGCACTACCCGGGCTGTAAACCGATAGTCAGGCTCCTCGCCGACGGGAGCCGACCGACGCAAGTCGCCAAAGTCGCCGTATCGGAAGCGAATCAGGTCGATGTAGAGGCTGGCACGGACACGATCCACAACGGGTACCGCCTGCCAGTTAAACTCATAACTGCCGCCTATACCGAAGCTATGGGAACGAAACTGGCTCAGGTCCTTGTCCCGCGCCCGAAAGTTCTGGTACTCGGCCCGCGGAAAAAGATCAGCGTGAAAGTCGACGGAGTTCTGCCGATAGAAGCGATAGCGCCCTTCAAGTATCCAGTTCTGGCCGAAGGTGTGCGTATAGGACGCCTCCATGTCTGTGGCCCGCAAGCCCCAGCTGTCCTGATAGTAGCGCGCCTCACCGCCAACAGCTGCACGATGGGGCAGATAGTAGCGCCCCCGAATCGCTACAGCGCCGGAGTTTCGGGTTTCGGGATAGAGCTCAGGTTCGTAACTGTAGCCACGAGAAGTCGAGTCATCGAGGTACCGGACTCGCCGGTAAGGGTTGTTCAGATACCCCTGATCGCTGACACCTTCGTAACTGATGCCAAGCAGCAGCCGGGGCGTCACCACCTGGGTCAGCTCAACGCGAAAGTTATGCCGCCGGATGTCTTCCGCAAAACTATCGTTGTCTCGGGCGCGCACTTCATCCCAACCAAACGCATAGCCGACGCCCAGCGTGGTCAGGTCGCCAAAGAACTCCTGGCTCAGGCCAACGCTGACCATTCGGCCGCTGTAGTCATCTTCTTCACTGTGAAAATAGCTGACCCCCATAAGAGTCTTGCCATACAGGTAATCGACACCGACGCTGTATTCCGTGCGGCGCTCTTCGTAGGGGCTCGCCGAGGTCACCACATCAATGGACGCGCTGCTGATGAAGTCGGCGTAGTAGTGGCCCCAGACCGAGACCTTTTCCTGAAAGCCCTTGCGCACCAGCACCATGGGACCATCCACGTCCAGGCCGCCGCCATCGTAGCCGTGATACATCAGATCGACGCGGTCTTCGGGCAGAGTCGCCGCCAGTGCGTGCCACGACAGCAGGCCACACAGCAGCACTACGCCGAGCCGCCACTCAGTTGCAACCACAACCGCCTCCGGCACCGCCGCTTGCGCCGCGGGCGCCTTCCCGTGCATCATACACGTGATGCAGATAGCCCTGTGAAGCCGGAGAACGCTCAAAACTCATGATTGGATCGGCCAGGTGATGCCGTTCATAAGGGCTGACCCAGGGTTCCGGCTGCCAGGACGCGCAGCCGGCACTGACCAGTACTGCAGCCAGCAGCACTGCACGTCGGAGATATCGATAGCACTGCATAAGCGGCTCCCGCCTAGAAAACCACGGACAGTCCGGCTGACCACTCGAAGTTGTGCACGACCTTGCTGCTGCCCAGCAGGTCTGACCGGAAGAGATGGTCACGCACATCGACCCGCAGCGTTATCCAGTCTCTGAGCACCAGGCGATACCCCAGGCCCAGGTTCCAGGTAAAACGCTCATCACCGGCAAAATCCGTACTGCCAACACCACCAATGAGATACAAGCCGCCCCGCCAAGCCGATCTGCCCCGCCAAAAGGCCTCACCGGGCAACACCGTATAACCGGCAGACAGGTTGTACATGCGCAGCTGCCGCTCCGAGTTGGTCAGCAGCCTAGTGCCACCACCGAGCGTTTCAAAGCTGGTCGCACCAAGCGCGGATTGCGCCCAGGCCCCCTCGACGAACAGACGGTCACTGATGTGATAACCAAGGCGGGCCACCCACAGAAAGTCCGTACCAAAGTCCTCAACATTGAGCACGCCGGCATGCATCGAGAACTCAAAGTCGTGACGACGAATCTCCGACACGCGGACGTCCGGTCGTTGCGGCTCATCCACCACCATGGGCTCAAGATCCAGAGGAGAACCCGACACCGCTGAAGCCAGCAACATCAGGCACAGGCCGACGCCTGTGCGCAGCAGGCGACTGAGTCCGGCGCTGCTTTCAGCTAAAAGTACAGTGTGATCCCGGCTTTCCATTCCCTGATCTCTTCATTGGCATCCCTGCTGGTAAAAACCAGGTTGTGCCGATAACCCAGGCGCAGCAGAAAGCGCCCATTGACGAAATAGTCCGCCCCCAAAGACACATAGGCCAGCTCGTCACTGCGACTGTTGGCCTGCACTACGGTGGTCTGAGGACGTGTCTTGAGTATGCCGCCGCCAACGCCAAAAAACGGTGACAGACGCCGCTCTGGAAAGGGATACATGTGCACACCCAGGGCAACGTTGTAGCCATCTGAAAAATCCCCCATCAGGCGCGCACCATCGAGCTGCAGCTTGATATTGGGGGTTAGCAGCCAACCCAGCTCCACGCCGAGAAGCGCTGCGCCCTCAAAGTCGCCAGCGCCAAACCCGAATTCCCAGCGCCGTTCGGATGCACGCTCATGGCTCCGTGCCTCGATGGCCAGCGGCGTACCCGACGGGTTGCCAAGCCTGGTTACCAGCACGTCGCGGTGAACCCAGCCCTCATGCCCCCGATTGTTTCTGACCTTGAACCAGTCTGTGTGGGCCTTGAGCAACCAGACCGCCTCATCCTTGAGGGCCACGTCCAGTATCGGATAGCGCTTGCCCGGCCCGCTGTGCAGATCGATATAGGCCGCGGTAACTCGGGCTTCCTGCCCCGCTTCAGCCACCGGACAATAAATCAGTCCCAGCAGGATCAGACACAGCAGCCCGCTGTAGCGCTGCATACTCATTCCTGCGGCACCCGGAACGGATCGTTGTAATACTGCGCGCCCAGGTCCAGCCACTCGGACACCAGCCTGAGTTCGGCATCGGTGAGCCAGCCTTCATGGTCACCGCCGGCATCGAAACGCGAGAAAAACCGGGCCTGACTGGCCCGCGCGCCCGCAGGCGACAACACCGGCGCTGCCGTGACCGGGATCATCACCGGAATCGGATCACCTTCCCCATCAAGGATCAGGTCACCGTCCTCATTGGTCTCGTAGATCGGATTGCCCTGTGCATCGGTTGCCTGCACCTGGCGCGGCAGCAGCACGCCTTCTTCCAGTTCCAGTCGTGGACGCACGAACGTCAGCTGGCGATAACTGTGCAGGTGATCGGCCTGAATCGGAGAGTCGCCGTCACTGAGGTCCAGATCAGCCTCCGGCACACGTGGCTGGCCCATGTCGTCCACCGGGCTGTGGCATGCGGTGCAGGTCCGGTCAACGGGCAGGCCATCAGCGTCGCTCAACTCACGGGGCAGAGTCCAAAGCACATGGATGTGATCCGGATAATGTATGGTCGCGCGGCACAGCGATGACCAGGCAAGGACGCAGTTCTCCGACGCAGGCCAGTCCGTGGCCAGGTCCTGATAGCTCAACACCATCGCTTCGTCGGGCGCACGGACAGCCGGGTCAGTCCAGACATCCGCGTACTGCACATCAAGTGCAGGCGCGGGCGTTCCCTGCAGCCGTGCCCATACCTGTGCCATGGTCTCGCCGCTGTCGGCAAACAGTTCCGGGCGGGTGTTGGGAAAGGACTGACCATCCAGTTCCGCACCCGCGTATGCTGCCGGCGGCTCGGCATCTCGCCTGCCATGCGGCACGGTACTGTCCGCGGTATGACAGCCCTGGCAATGCAGCGTCTCGCCGGGCCGAAGCTGCAGCCAGCTGTAGTGGCGATCACTGATCCGACGCCCGTGGCCATCCAGTACATCGAAGCTGAATGCCGTATCGGCAGGAACCTGAACCTGAACCGAACCATCCGGCTGTATGGGTGTGTAGCCGATGATTTCCCGCATCAACTGTGCCTGACTGACCCCAAAGGCGGTTGCTGGCACATCCACGACGTCGTCGTCCGGGATGGGGACGGGCTTGAACAGCCTGAGAAAACGCGCCGGTCGCTCATCTGCGCTCATTTGTGCGGGATCGCGCAGCGCTTCCACATCGGCGACGAGTGCCCCGTCAACGTCATAGACAGAACCGATATCCAGGATGCCCAGACCATTGGCGACCAGATCCAGGTCCAGGTCTATGCCGGCCACAGGCATGGGCAGCACAGGCGGATAGGGGCGTGGCTCCATAACCAGACCTTCGGTCACACTGCGGCCATTGCCCGGAAGCACTACTGGCAGCTGCGTGCCATTACCGGGCGACAGCATCCACAACCCGTAGCGGGGTGTTGCTTCGGTCCAGCCCCGCTCGGCCAATCGCGTTGTCGAGCACGCCTGGGCCACATCCGAAATGTCGTCCGGCTCCGCGTCGTCGCGCTGCAGACGGCACTGGCTCCATGCCACCAGCAATCGGCCGCTACCATCATGCAGTGCATAGGCGTGGGCAAACCGCCCTCTTGATCGCGGATCAGGGCCAGTCGTCAGAGGCTCCGGCACCAGAAACTGCTGTGCCGAATCAGCCAGATTGTCGAAGCCATGCACCGGCTGCTCCAGATCGACAAACATGTCCACATCGATCCGAACCGGTACACCTCCCCAGTGTCCCTGAGCGCTTCGGTTGCGCTGCAGGACCAGCAGGCCGCCATCCGGCAACGGCTGAGGTCGGCGCAGATCAACCCGTTCACCCTCCGGGCCGGAAGCCAGACTGTGGGCCCCGTAGAGCAACTGCATATCAAAACCATGCGGGGTCAATGTATGCAGCAAGACACGATCCCGAGGCCCAGCGTTGTCCCAGCGGCTATAGGCCACGCGGCCATCGGCAAGCACCGTCGGGTCAAGATCGTGACTCTGGTTGAAGCTCAGCTGTTCGATCTCTGAGCCGTCGGCATTCATGACGTGCAGCACAAATGCCGGGACGTTCCGGCTCTCATCCAACCCGGAATACTGGGGCCGGCCTTCATCGAGCAGCAGTGCCCGGCTGGCCCGTTGCCGATTCGAGCTGAAAACAATGCGACCATCCGGCAGAAACGCCGGCGCCACATCATCACCGTCTTCGGCCTGGATGTCAGATTCGATCAAGCGCCGCAGGTCACCACTGGTCAGGTCATACAGCCAGATGTTCCACGTGGGCTGCTCGTCATCGTCGAGATCGGGCTCTTCCGGTGCCCGCAAGGCAAACAGCAGCTGGTTGCCGTCAAAGGACGCGCTCAGGTCCTTCACATCGTAGAGCGCCCCGGCTTCAAACAGCCCACTGGTCAGCGACCTTTCGGGAGCGCTGGGCGACGTGCGGTCTCTGAGCCGAAGGTCAGCCCCGCCGTGAAATGCAGCCGGTTCGCGAATCGACACCGGCGTCAGCGCACCATCGTCTTCCCGGGGCAAGCGCCGCTCAACATAAACCAAGGGGTAATCCACCACGGCCGGATCAGGCCTCTGCTCACCGTCAAGCAACAGCGCGCTGCCACTGTCCCCGCAACCAGCGAGTAACAGCGCACAAAACAGGTAAGCGATGACACACGCTTCCCTGGAACGTCTGCCACTTGCAGTTCCTGTGCACACTGACACCCTGTTTACGTCGCGCATGAAAAGCTGTTCCTGCCGGGCCACATCGAATGGTGACCACCTTAGACCGCCATAGCATGGCCGCCCTGCCGGCAAGCGGCCGTAATCTGTTCACAATTCCGAACAGATCACTTGTGATCTGCACCCCATTATCAAGCGTCAGCCGACTTGACATATTCAGTCTAAGAATTCCAAAAGTGGCACCTGTTCACGGCTTGTCGGCGCTGAATGCAGGACGCTTGCACCTGTCCAGGACATTGGCCACCTGCTCAGGAGCTTTACCATGCCACGCGCCGTCACCTCGGGAAGCGCCCTCTTGTGCCTGTTGGGGCTGCTGATCGGCTCGGGGGCTGTGTGGGCAGATCCCTACGATCAGGCGAAGCGCATTCACGACCGTATCGCCGGGGTGCCACCGGACCCACTGGTGTTGGAGGAGATGGTCGAGCTGATCCAGGATCAGGCGTCACCACAGGAAATCGCAGCACCTGCCCTGGAGCATCCAGATTTCTATCGGGTCACCCTGAAGAATTTCGCGACGCCCTGGACCAATCGGGATCAATCGGTGTTCGCGCCCCTGAACGACTACACAGCCACCGTCATTGGTGCCGTCAGAGACGAAATAGATTTCAGGCGCATTCTGTATGCCGATCTCGTTTATACCGGCACCGCAACCAGTGGCGCACCGGCCTATCAACCAGACAGCAACAGCCACTATGAGTATTTGGAAGCACAGGCCATAGATCTGTCTGATCCTGCCCTGTTCGCAGCAACCAGTCAGTCATCCCTGGTCAGCGGACTGCCGTCAGATGCCACGGCAGGTGTGATAACTACGCGCGGCGGCGCACGCGCCTTTTTCTATCTGGGTACCAACAGGGCCATGCTGCGCTTTACCTTCCTGAATCATCTGTGCCATGACATGGAAGAGCTGCAGGATGAGACCCGACCGGCTGATCGCATCCGGCAGGACATCTCACGCAGCCCGGGCGGTGACAGCCGCATTTTTTTGAACAACTGTGTGGCCTGTCATGCCGGGATGGATCCGCTGTCCCAGGCCTTTGCCTACTATGACTACCTGCACGACCTGAACAGTGATCCCGAAGGCGTGCATGGCCGCATACACTACAACGCTGTCGGCCAAACCGATCCACGCAGCGACAGTCGCGTGACACCCAAACATCACATCAACGAAAGCACCTTTCCGCTTGGCTTCGTGATTACCGATGACCGCTGGGACAACTATTGGCGTCAGGGACCCAACGCACACTTGGGTTGGGACCCGACCCTGCCCGGATACGGTTACGGCGCCAAGTCCCTGGGCGAGGAACTTGCCTATAGCCAGGCCTTTGCCCAATGCCAGGCGACCAAAGTGTTTCGCAGTCAGTGCCTGCGCGACCCGGCCAACCAGTCAGACCGGGAACAGGTAGAAGCCATGACCGCCATGCTCAACGGCAACGGCTTCAACCTCAAGCCGCTGTTTGCCGAGTCTGCACATTACTGTGCCACCCAATAGGGTTGAGGAGATCTTGAACATGCATGCTCAACCTCTGGCATCACTCATCCGTACGAACAGCATGTTCCGGCTGGTCATGCTGACCGGCGCCACCCTATTTCTCACCGCCTGCGGTAGCGGATCCGGCACTGACGTTCAGACGAACCCCAATACCACACCGCCGACTTTCAGCAGCTACAGCGGACCATCGCCACAGACCGACGATGTGCAGCGCTTCCGCCTCAACGTCTGGGATAACCTGGTGCCGGTGAACCGTTGTGGCAGCTGCCATGATCAGGACCAGTCACCCCGATTCGTTCGCACTGACGACTTGAACCTGGCCTATGAAATCGCCAATCAGTACGTCGACCTCAGTGACCCGGGCAGCTCCCGGCTGGTTACCAAGGTCCTGGAGGGGCACAACTGCTGGCTGAGCAGCGTCCAGGCCTGCGCCGACATTGTTGAGAACTATGTTCAAGCCTGGGCCGGTGAGAGTGTCGATACGAGTGGTCGAAGCATCCAGCTGACAGCGCCGCCGTTGCGAGAACCCGGGGAAAGCCTGGCCTTCCCGGAGTATCCACCCCTCGGCTTCAATCAGCTCCACGATCTGTTGCGGACCTATTGTGCGGACTGTCATACCCCGTCAAGCAGCCCGGCACAGTCACCGTTCTTTGCGGCATCCGACATAGACAATGCCTATGCCGCCGCGCAACCGAGAATCAACCTGGACAATCCGGAAGACTCACGTTTCGTCGACCGCCTCCGTAGCGGCTTTCACAACTGCTGGTCAGACTGCGACGCCAACGCCGATGACATGGCGGCAGCTATTGCGCAACTGGCATCCGGGTTGGACCCGACACCGGTAGACCCTGAACTGGTGACCAGTATGGCGCTGTCTCTGAATGACGGTATCGTCGCCTCCATTGGTGGTCGCCATGACAATAACGTGATTGCGCTGTACGAGTTCAAGGCCGGCAGCGGCACCACTGCCTTCGACACCAGCGGTGTTGCGCCCGCGCTGGACCTGCAGTATCACGGCAGCCTCAGCGACGAGGAGCGCTGGGTCGGCGGCTGGGGGGTCAACATCGGTATCGATGACCGCTGGCAAGGCAGCACCCAGAACAGCCGCAAACTGCATGATCTGATTCGGGCGACCAGCGAATACAGCGTCGAACTGTGGGTTGCGCCAGCCAATGTGACGCAGGACGGGCCAGCCCGCATCGCCAGCTATTCCGGCAGCAGCGCCAACCGTAACTTCATGCTGGGCCAGACGCTGTACAACTACGACTTCCTCAATCGCAGCGCCGGCACTAATGCCGCTGGTGTGCCGGCTCTGTCCACAGCCGATGATGACCAGACACTGCAGGCCACGCTGCAACACGTGGTAATCACCTATGACCCAAGCAACGGCCGTCGCATCTTCGTCAACGGAGAGCAAACCGAAGATCTCGATCCCGCAGATGCCGGCCACTTGAACGACTGGGATCCTGGCTTCGCCCTGGTGCTCGGCAGTGAAGCCGGCGGCGGTAACGGCTGGAGTGGGCAGATTCGACTGCTCGCCATTCACAACCGGGTACTGACAACGGATCAGATCCGTGAAAATTTCGAAGTCGGCGTCGGGGAACGCTTCTACCTGCTGTTCAATGTCTCTGCGCATGTCGACATCCAGGATGCCTACATCGTCTTTGAGGTGAGCCAGTTTGATTCTTACAGCTATCTGTTCGCCGCTCCGTTCTTCGTCATCCTGAACGCGGACGAGACACCTGCCAACGTCCCGCTGGAAGGCATGCGCATTGGACTGAACGGCCGGGAAGTCACCGTCGGCCAGGCTTATACGCACCTGGATCTACTGCTCAACCAGGCCGACTACGAAGCGCAGGGCCAGCAGCCTCTGGCTCGCATTGGCACCGTCATCGCCATCGACCAGGGTCCGGCACAGGATGAGTTCTTTCTGACCTTCGAGCGATTGGGGAACGCATACCATGTCCGTACCGAGCCGGCGATGATCAGCCCCGAACCACGCCCGGACTGTGAGCCGGCGAACTGCCCACCTGCCATCGGTGTCCGCACCTTCGATGCCATCAACGCCACGATGTCAGCCGTCACCGGTGTGCCCACAACCAACTCGCGGGTCGCCACCAGCTTCACCACACTGCGTCAGCAACTGCCCGCTGTTCCAGACATGGAAGCCTTTCTGGCTTCACACCAGATGGGCATCACCCAGCTGGCCATTGAGTATTGCAGCGTGCTGGTCGACAACGAAGGCGATATTGACCGCGCAACTTATTTTCCTGGTTTCGATTTCTCAGCGGCACCGGCAATCGCACTGGACACCTTGGGTCGAGACATCATTGTTGATGCTTTGATGCTGCGCATGATCGGCAACCCGGTACCCAGCCAACCCGAGGACCAGCAAGTCCGAACCTACGTCAACCAGATGTTTGATGAGCTCAGCAACTGCAGCGGATCTGGCTGCAGCACGCCGTCAACCGACATCATGGTCAAGGCTGCCTGCGCATCCGTGCTGGGTAGCGCACCTGTACTCATTCAGTAACTGTCAGCGTCCGCGGAGCCGACCATGCCCAGACATCGCAAACCTGTCCCGTTGGATCAGCCACTGAAGCATCCGGATCATCGGTTGCCCAGAACCCGGCGTGAGTTTATTGCCCAGGGCTTCCTGGCCGGTGGTGGTACCCTGCTGTCCAGTTCATTGATTAACCTGGCGGCACCACAGCAGGCCATGGCCCTGTCGGCGGACCTGGAGGCGGACAAGAGCCTGCTGGCTGAAGTCTGCAGCCTGATTGGCGAAGGTGGCACCCGGATTCCGTTTATCTGCTTTGACCTCGCCGGTGGCGCCAGCATGGCAGGCTCCAATCCGCTCGTCGGGCGGCAAGGCGGTCAGCTGGACTTTCTGTCCACACAGGGCTACAGCCGCCAAGGCGTGCCTGACGACATGCTGCCGAACAATCCGGAGTTCGTTGACGACAGCCTCGGACTGCGCCTTCAAAGCGACAGCCATATGCTACTGGGCATACTCGAGAAATGTGCAGCGTCAACGGTGGCAAACATTGAAGGCGCCATCATCCCGGCGCGCTCCGAAAACGACACCGGCAACAATCCGCACAACCCCATGTATGGCATCGCCCGTGCCGGCGCCAACGGCCGCCTGCTGTCGCTGATCGGATCGGTCAACTCCGTATCCGGTGGCAACTCCAATGCGCCTGCCATGCTGATCAATCCGAGCCTGCGTCCGACCAAAGTGGACCGACCCAGCGATGTCACCGGCCTGGTCGACGTTGGCGACCTGATCAACCTGCTGAGCCCCAGCGAAGCGGTCATCGTGCTGGAGACCATCTATCGGATCAGCAAGGCCAAGCTGGACAACCCGAATCTCGATACCCGAACCATGCGCGACCAGCTCATCAAGGATCTGATGCGCTGTGGCTACCTGAACAGCGCCAATATTGCAGAAGAGTTTGGTCAGCCTGAGCAGCTGGACCCACAGCGCGATCCCAACATCGTCGGCAACAGCGGCATCTTTAGTGAAACCGAATTCTTCAGTGACCGGGAGTTCCGCAAGGCCGCCTCTGTCATGAAACTGGTCATTGACGGCAATGCCGGCGCTGGCACGATTACGATGGGCGGTTACGACTACCACACTGGTGAACGGGCAACTGGTGAAATTCGTGATCTGCGTGCTGGGCGCTGTATGGGCGCCTGCCTGGAGTATGCCGCACGTGTTGGTGTTCCACTGATGCTGTATGTGTGCTCAGACGGCTCCGTTTTCAGCAACGGTGTGCTGGACCATTCCGAAATGGGCCGCGGAAAAGGTGTCTGGACCGGCGACAGCCAGCAAACGGCTGCGTCCTTCTTCCTGGTCTACGACCCCACCGGACCAGCACAACTGCTGACCAGCGGTCTGGGACCGGAGCGACACCGGCAAATTGGCTTCATGCGCAGTGAAGGTGCCGTTGAAACATCGGCCACGCCAGCCGCCAACAACGTCAACCTGCTGGTTCAGACGGTTGTGCTGAACTACCTGGCGTTACATGGCCGCGAAGGAGAGCTGGCGGACGTGATTCCGAACCACGGACTGGGCAATGCTGCCATGCAGGAGAGTCTGATCGCCTTTGGCCAGCTTGGCAGCGTCAGCGGTGGCACTATACAGCGCTGAAATTGGTCAGCGCTGAGACCGGGGTCAACCGTTGGCGCCTGAGGCCGAAGCCTCAGGCTGTCTGCACACCCAGCGGCTGCAGGATCGGACGGCTGCGTGGACGGGCCGCCAACGGGTCCTTGGAGGCGCTGACAAGCTCCCAA
>SKXG01000443.1 GCA_007128525.1 Pseudomonadales bacterium
CATGTCGACGCACAGGAAGTTACAGCCCGTGGGTATGCAGCTCAGGCCTGCCTGCGCCAGCCCGGCTTCGAGCTGGGCCAGGCCCGCGCTGTTCAGGCGCCGGCTCTCGGCAACATAGTTCTGCTCTGCCAACGCCACTTCAGCAGCCACCAATCCCAGACTGTTGACGTTGAAGGGCTGGCGCACCCGGTTCAACAGATCCGCCAGCACCGGCCCGGTGACGGCATACCCAACACGCAACCCCGCAAGGCCGTAGATCTTGGAGAAAGTCCGGGTCACTGCAAGATTCTTGAACGACCGCATCAGCGCCAGGCCGTCCGGATAATCCGGATCATCCATGTACTCGAAATAGGCTTCATCGAGCACGACCAGTACCTCGGGAGGAACCGCAGCCAGGAACGCACGCAGTGCATCACCACCCACCCAGGTACCCGTGGGGTTGTTGGGGTTGGCCAGAAAGACAAGTCGGGTCTTGGGCGTAATGGCTGCCAGCATGGCATCCAGGTCGGCGCCATAATTCTGTGCCGGCACCTCGACCAGCCGTCCGCCCGCGGCAATGGTCGCCAGACCATAGACGACGAAGGCATGGGCACTCACCACCACTTCGGCCCCGGGCGTCAGCACCACCTTGGCAATCAGCTCCAGGACGTCGTTGGACCCATTGCCCAGCGTGACATGACCCGGCTCCACGTCCAGGTGCGCGGCCAGTGCCGCTTTCAGGCGAATGCCGCTGCCATCGGGATAACGATTCAGCTCAGTGGCCGCCTTCGCCAGCGCTTCACGCACTGCGGGCCCTGGTCCACGTGGGTTCTCATTGCTGGCCAGCTTGATGATGTCCGTCAGACCCAGCTCGCGCGTAAGCGCCTCAATGGGCTTCCCCGGTTGATAGGGCTGTAACTGCTGAATGTCGGGGTTCCACAGCTCACGCAGTGTTGCCATCTTGTATCCTGCTCAGAGTGCTAAGGGTTAGGCGGAATAAAGCTCATAGCGACGCCTGGGGATAGGACCCCAGCGATTTCAGATCAATGGCCACCTGGCGCACCTCATCGAGCACCTGACGGATGTCTTCGTTGTCCTGATGCCCGTCGAAATCGATAAAGAACACGTAGCTCCAGGTTCCAGTGCGGGCGGGTCGCGTCTCCAGACGCGTCAGACTGATGCCATGCCGGTGGAAAGGCTCGAGCACACGAAACAAGGCACCGGGCTCGTTCTTGGTGCTGACCAGAATCGAGGTCTTGTCGCGGCCGCTGGGGCCGACCAGTTCGCGACCGATCACGAGAAAACGCGTCTTGTTGCCAACATGGTCTTCGATGCTGCTGGCGAGCACGTTCAGCTCGTAATGTTCTGCTGCCATCGCACCGGCAATGGCAGCGGCACCGGATTCAGCAGCCGCGAGCCGCGCCGCTTCGGCATTGCTGCTGACCGCGATGCGCTGCGCACGAGGATATTCCGCCGCAAGATACTGGCGACACTGCGCCAGCGATTGCGGATGCGAATAGATGACCCGGATCTGTGCGGCTTCGGTGCCCTGCGCAGCCAGCAGACAGTGGTGTATGGGCAGCTCGACCTCGCCAATGATCTTGACCGTGGAGTCCAGCAGGCAATCCAGTGTGTGGTTGACCATGCCTTCGGTGGAATTTTCTACCGGCACCACGCCATAGTGCGCATTGCCGCTCTCCACCTCGCGAAAAATGTCGTCGATGGCGCTGACGGGCCTGGCCTGAACGGCATGGCCAAAGTGCTTGATGGCCGCGGCTTCGGTGTAAGTACCCACAGGTCCGAGGTAGGCCACCGACAGCGGCTGCTCCAGTGACAGGCACAGAGAAATCAGCTCGCGAAACAGCCGGACCACATCATCATCCGGCATCGGGCCGGTATTCTCCGCACGAACGCGGGCAAGAATCTGCGCTTCCCGCTCCGGGCGATAGAACACAGGCGCGTCACTGTCATCGCTCAGTGCCGCCATTTTGATCTCGGCAACCTGCTGCGCACACTCCGCCCGCTCATTGAACAGACGCAGCAGCTCGCGGTCGATGGCGTCGATGCGGTCCCTGACCGCCTTCAGCGCCGCGTCATCGGCATCAGCCATGGCTCTTCTCGAAAGACTGCATGTAGTCGATCAGGGCATCGACAGCGGCTTCCGGCACCGCGTTGTAAATGCTGGCCCGCATGCCGCCAACACTGCGGTGCCCCTTGAGGTTCAGCATACCGGCTTCTTCGGCGCCGGCAAGAAAGGCTTTGTCCAGGGCGTCGTCGGCCAGCGTAAACGGGACGTTCATCCAGGACCGGAATTCCGGCACCACAGGGCACTGGTAGAAGTTGCTGGTGTCGATGGCGGCATAGAGCTTTGCCGCCTTGCGCTGATTGATCTCGGCCATTGCCGTCAGCCCACCCTGCTGCCGCAGCCAGGCAAACACCAGGCCGGCAATGTACCAGCTGAACGTCGGCGGTGTGTTGTACATGGAGCCGTTCTTCACCTGCGGCGCATAATCCAGCAGGCTGGGTGTGCCGGCCCGCGCATGACCCACCAGGTCATCGCGGACAATGACGATCGTCAGCCCCGCCGGACCGATGTTTTTCTGTGCCCCGGCATAAATCAAGCCGAACTGCGACACATCAACCGGCCGCGACAGAATAGTGCTGGACATGTCTGCCACCAGCGGCACTGTGCCGGTGTCAGGAAACTGATGAAACTCAACCCCCCCAATGGTCTCGTTGGCGCAGATATGCACATAGGCGGCATCCGGCGTCAGGCGCCACTCCTCAGGTGCGGGAATGTGCGCAAAGTTACTGCCTTCAGCGCTGGCAGCAATGTTGACGCTGGCGAGCTTTTGGGCTTCATCGATGGCCTTGGCAGACCAGGAACCTGTGTGAACGTAGTCGACCGCCTGCTCGGCGCCTGCCAGATTCAGCGGCACCGCTGCAAACTGCAACGAAGCACCGCCTGACAGAAACAACACGTGGTAGTTGTCAGGCACATCAAGCAGTGCCCGCAGATCCGCTTCGGCGCGCTCAGCGATCTCAACAAAGGTCTTGCCGCGATGGCTCATTTCCATCACGGACAGGCCCTGCCCCTGGTAATCCGTCAGATCAGCCTGAACCTGTTCCAGCACCTCGAGCGGCAAGGCTGCAGGGCCGGCAGAAAAATTGTGTGCGCGGGTCATAGTTCGCCCTGATTCTCCATGGTTGGTATTGAGTGTGCCGGTCAGTCGGCGTCACCGACGTCGTCTTCCACGTCGTCCGACTCTTCGATGCGCGCAACGCGCACCAGGCGTTCACCGTCCCGCAGTGAAATCAGCCTGACACCCTGGGTGTTTCTGCTGAGCACAGAGACATCGGCAACTGGTGTCCGGACCAGTGTTCCCAGGTCACTGATCAGCATGATCTCTTCCGATTCCAGCACCTGTACGGCTGCCACCAGCTCACCATTGCGCTCACTGGTCTGCATCGCAATCACACCCTGGCCGCCACGACCGCGCAGCGGATATTCGTCAACCGCCGTGCGCTTGCCATAGCCATGCTCACTGGCCGTCAGGACAAAGCCATCCGGCTGCGGAATGATCAGCGAGATCACCTGCTGATCCTGAAACAGCCGGATGCCGCGCACACCACGGGCTGTGCGCCCCATAGTACGAACGTCAGATTCCTTGAACCGTACAGCCTTGCCGGAATTCGCCACCAGCAGCACATCGGAACTGCCATCGGTCACAGCGGCACCGACCAGCCGGTTGCCCGGCTCGAGTTCGAGCGCAATCAGGCCAGCAGTCCGCGGTCGCGAGAACTGCTCCAGCGGTGTTTTCTTGACGGTGCCATTGGCGGTCGCCATGAACACGAAGCGGTCGGCGGTGAAGTCCTGAATGGGCAGAATGGTTGTGATGCGCTCATCAGGCGCCAGCGACAACATGTTGACCAGGGGACGGCCCTTCGAGCCGCGGCTGCCCTGCGGAATCTGATAGCTCTTCAGCCAATACGCCTTGCCCAGACTGGAGAAACACAGCAGCGTGTCGTGACTGTTGGCCACCACCAGCTGCTCGATAAAGTCTTCATCCTTCATCGCTGTGGCGGCTTTGCCGCGGCCACCGCGTCGTTGCGCCTGGTAGGTGGTCAACGGCTGCGTCTTGGCATAGCCATGATGCGAAATCGTAACGACCACATCTTCCTGGTTGATCAAATCTTCAATGGACAGATCCACCTGGCTGGTGACGATTTCGGTGCGACGGTCATCCGCATAGCGCTCACGTATCGCAACCAGTTCGTCATGAATGACCGACTGCAGACGTACGCTGGACGCCAGAATCTCCTCCAGGTCGGCAATTTCGCGCAGGATGCCTTCGTAGTCGTCGATCAGCTTGTCCTGCTCCAGAGCCGTCAGCCGATTCAGGCGCATCTCCAGAATCGCCTGTGCCTGTTCCGGCGACAGGTAGTACAGGTTGTCGTCACGAAAGCCATATTCGTCGCCAAGATCTTCCGGCCGGCAGGCGGTGCTGCCGGTACGCTCAAGCAGCGCCTGAACCGTATCCGATGCCCACCCCTGTGCCAGCATCCGCTCACGCGCTTCCTGCGCATTGGCCGAGCTCTTGATCAATTCCACTACCGGATCAATATTGGCGAGGGCAACGGCAAGCCCCTCCAGCACGTGGCCACGCTGCCGTGCCCGGCGCAGCAAATACAGTGAGCGGCGGATCACCACTTCCCGGCGGTGCTTCAGGAAGTGCTCCAGCACATCTTTGAGATTCAGCACCTTCGGCTGATCTTCGACCAGCGCGACACAGTTGATGCTGAAGACCGTCTGCAACTGGGTCTGCTTGTACAGGTTGTTCAGCACCACCTCGCCGGACTCCCCGCGGCGCAGCTCGATAACGATGCGCACGCCATCCTTGTCGGATTCATCGCGCAGCTCGGTAATGCCTTCAATGCGCTTTTCCTTGACCAACTCGGCGATCTTTTCGATCAGGCGTGCTTTGTTCAGCTGATAAGGAATCTCGGTGATGATGATGGTTTCGCGGCCGGTCTTGTTGTCAACTTCAACGTCGGCACGGGCCCGCACGTAAATGCGGCCTCGACCGGTGCGATAGGCCTCAACGATGCCGGCACGACCATTGATGATGGCGGCCGTCGGGAAATCCGGACCCTTGACGAAATCCATCAGCTCATCGACGGTCAGCGCCGGGTTTTCCAGCAGCGCCAGACAGGCGTCGACGACCTCACCAAGATTGTGTGGCGGAATGTTCGTCGCCATCCCGACGGCGATACCTGAGGATCCGTTGACCAGCAGATTCGGTACCCGGTTCGGCAGCACCACGGGCATCGACAGGGTTTCGTCATAGTTCGCGACGTACTCAACGGTCTCCTTGTCGAGATCCTCGAGCAGTTCGCTGGCAAACCGCGCCATGCGGACTTCGGTGTATCGCATGGCCGCCGGCGGATCTCCATCGACAGAGCCGAAGTTGCCCTGCCCGTCAACGATCGGGTAACGCATGGCGAACTCCTGCGCCATACGAACGATGGCGTCGTATACGGCGGAGTCCCCATGCGGGTGATACTTACCGATGACCTCACCGACCACCCGGGCTGACTTCACGTAAGGGCGGTTGAAGGTGTTGTTCAGCTCATTCATCGCGAACAGCACCCGCCGGTGTACCGGCTTCAGCCCGTCCCGGACATCAGGCAGGGCCCGGCCGATGATGACGCTCATTGCGTAGTCCAGGTAGGACTGGCGCAACTCCTCCTCGATATTGACCGGGATTACCTCTTTGCCTAGCTCGGACATGCACAACCCAGAAGTGACGTGATGGAAACGGAATATTTTAACACGGGCAGGACTTAAATCGTCAGTTTGCGCCCAGGCAGTTACAGCAGAGCCGCTTGACGATGGTTATACTGGCCTGATGCCTGAACACGCCGATATCGATCTGATCCTGGAGCCCGGCTGGCTGCTGCCGATCGCGCCGGTCAACGAAGTCCTAGCCGGCTACAGTCTCGCCATCGACCAGGGCCGGATCCTGGCACTGGGGCCAAGTGACCAGGTGCAGGCCAACTGGCGGGCGCGCGAACACCTGCGCCTTCCCGACCACGTCGTGCTTCCAGGCCTGGTCAATGCCCACGGTCACGCCGCAATGAGCCTGCTGCGGGGGCTCGGTGAAGGCCTGCCGTTGCAGCGCTGGCTGGAAGAGGTGATCTGGCCGGTTGAGGGTCGATGGGCGTCCGAGGCCTTTATTCAGGACGGCACGCAGCTCGCCATGGCAGAAATGGTGCGCACCGGCACCACCTGCTTCAGCGACATGTATTTCTTCCCGGAGGCCAGCGCGCGCGCGGCGCAGCTTGCCGGCATGCGGGCCCAGATCCTGTTCCCGTTGATCCAGTTTCCCAACCCCTGGTCGCGCGACATCAGCGAAGGCCTCGACAAAGGCCTGCGCCTGCATGACCAGTACCGGGACGACCCGCTGCTGCGGATCGGCTTCGGGCCCCATGCCCCGTATACCGTGCCGGATGCCGATCTGCAGCGCATCCTGACGCTGGCCGATGAGCTGGACCTGCAGATACAGACCCACCTGCATGAAACCGCCGGCGAGGTCGACCAGGCCCGGCAGCAAACGGGCCTGAGCCATATTGAACGCTTTGCCGACCTCGGCCTGCTTGTGCCCCGCCTGCAGGCCGTGCACATGACGCAGATCAACGAGCGGGAACTGAGCCTGGTGGCGGAAACCGGCGTCAGTGTCATCCATTGCCCGCAGTCCAACCTGAAGCTGGCCAGTGGTTTCTGCCCGGTCCCGGAGCTGCTTGCTGCGGGTGTCCGGGTCGGCCTGGGCACCGACGGCGCCGCTTCGAACGACTCGCTGGATATGTTTACCGAAATGCGCTTCGCATCATTGCTGGCCAAGGCGAGAAGCGGCGATCCGGCCCAGCTGACGGCCTTGCAGATGGTGGAGACGGCCACACTGGGTGGCGCCAGGGCGCTGGACCTGGCAGACCGCATCGGCTCACTGGAGCCGGGCAAGGAGGCCGACTTGATCGCCGTCGACCTTGGCGGCGTTGCCAGCCAGCCCGTCTATGCGCCACAGGCACAGCTCGTCCATACCAATGCCGGCAGCCTCGTCAGCCACGTCTGGGTGGCCGGCCGGGCTCTGCTGACGAATGGCCAGTTGCAGACGCTGGACAGCACGGCGATCAACCGCCGCGCCCGCAACTGGGGCCGACAGATTCAGGCCGGCCTGGACGAAGGCTGAGCATCCGGGAAATCCGGAACCCTTCGCCGGCCCTTTCCAGTAGACTAGGCTACCTCTGAACAACTCCTTGGTCACTGGGAGCAATCATGCCCGGCTCTGCCGCAAACGTAGACGATGCTGAAATCGCCCGCTTCGAGGCTCTGGCACACCGCTGGTGGGACCCGACCGGCGACTTTCGGCCGCTGCATGACATCAACCCGCTGCGGGTCGACTACATCGCCGAACGCTGCACCCTCGACGGCGCGGCCGCCGTTGATGTGGGCTGTGGCGGCGGACTGGTGGCTGAAGCCATGGCAGTCCGCGGCGCCAACGTGACCGGCATCGACATGGGTGAAACGCCACTGACCGTTGCCCGCCTGCACGCGCGGGAAAGCGGCCTGGACATCGACTATCGGCAGCAGACCGCCGAGGATCTGGCCACCGCTCAGCCCGGCAGCTTTGACGTGGTGTGCTGCCTGGAGATGCTGGAACACGTGCCGGATCCGGCCTCAACAGTAAAGGCCTGCGCGGCCATGGCGAAACCCGGCGCACATCTGTTCTTCTCCACGATCAACCGCAACCCGAAAGCCTATCTGATGGCGATTCTGGGCGCCGAATACGTGCTTGGCCTGCTGCCGCGCGGCACGCACGACTACCGCAAATTCCTGAAGCCGGCTGAACTGTCCGGCTTTGTTCGTCAGGCCGGCCTGACGCTGATCGAGATTCGTGGCATGCGCTACAACCCGTTCAGCCACCGCGCCAGCCTGTCCCATGATGTCGACGTGAACTATCTGCTCTATGCCCGCAAAGACTGACTACCCGGAACTCGATAACGCGCGCCGCCATTGGCGCTATCAACCACCTGCCGACCTGCTGTCCGGCCGCACCATTTTGATCACCGGTGCCGGCGACGGCATCGGCCGCACTGCGGCGCGTACCTTTGCCCGCTACGGCGCCAACATCGTGCTGCTCGGCCGCACGCAGGACAAACTCGAAGCTGTCTTCGACGACATCCGCACGGCCACCGACACCGATCCGGCCATTGCACCGATTGACCTGGAGCAGACGCCTTACGAGGGCCACGTCGAACTTGCGGGGATGATCGAGAGCCACTATGGCCGGCTCGACGGCTTGCTGCACAACGCCGGGCTGCTCGGGCCGCGCACGCCGATCGAACATTACGATACGGCGCTTTGGCCCAGGCTGATGCAGGTCAATGTCAACGCGGCCTTCTACCTGACGCGGGCGCTGCTGCCCGCACTGCAGACCGCCGACGACGCCAGCGTGGTGTTTACGTCGTCCAGCGTTGGTCGCAAGGGCCGGGCCTACTGGGGCGGCTACGCCGTGTCCAAGTTTGCCATTGAAGGGCTGAGCCAGGTACTGGCCGATGAGCTGGAGTCGGCAGGGCGGGTCCGGGTCAACACGCTGAATCCGGGTGCCACTCGCACCCAGATGCGGGCCATGGCCTATCCGGGCGAGGATCCGGCAACGGTGGCCGCGCCGGAGCAGCACATGGACCTGTACCTGTATCTGTTCGGCCCCGCAGCTCGTGGCCAGACCGGCCAGGCTTTCGATGCACGGGACTGGCCGGGCGCATGACCGGCAGCAGGCGGCGCCGTCAGTTGAGCTTCTGCTGCTGCGCCTGGCGCTCCGCAAGCGGTGGATAGGGCATCAGCACGGACTTCACCATGCGACGCTTCTGACGCGGGTCTGGTGGATCCATGTCAGGCACCGGCAGGTCGAGCAGTGGCAGGAGCTGACGGATGTCCTCCGGGCTCATCTCCATAACCTGACCGCGCTTGAGCGCTGACGGCAGCACGACTGGCCCGAACCGCACCCGCTTCAGGCGTGATACCTGCATCTGCTGCGATTCGAACAGCCGGCGAACTTCCCGATTGCGGCCTTCCAGCAAGGTAACGTGATACCAGTGATTACGCTGGCCGCCGCCATAGTGGCGAATGTCGGTGAAACGGGCCATGCCGTCCTCGAGCAGGACGCCGTCCCGCAGAATCTGCTGTATGTCCCGGTTCAGCTCGCTGTCCACCCGGGCCGCATACTCCCGGTCCAGCACATACGAGGGGTGCATCATTCGGTGCGCCAGCTCACCGTCGTTGGTCATCAGCAGCAGTCCACTGCTGTTGATGTCGAGGCGGCCGATATTGATCCAGCGACCGCGCGGCAAAGCCGGCAGCTTGTCAAAAATGGTGGGGCGCCCTTCGGGGTCATGGCGTGAGCACACCACACCTTCAGCCTTGTTCAGCAGCAACACCCGGATGTTGGTCTTGCCCACCGGTCGCAACGACACGACACGACCATCGACTTCCACTTTGTCACTGAGCCGAACCTGAGCGCCCAGCTCAGCCACTTTGCCATTGACGCGGATGCGCCCGGCAGAGATCCAGCCTTCAATTTCCCGTCGTGAGCCGAGACCCAAGGTCGCCAGCGCCTTCTGCAGGCGCTGTGGCGCGCTGTCATCAGGAGCTGCCGGTGCCCGGCGGCCGCGTTGACCACCCGGTGCTGGCGGCCGCGATGGCCGCGGCCCTGACGACGGCCCCCGGCCTGTACTTCGCCGTTTTGCCATCAGTACCGCTCACCCTGGCCATTGTCCGGTTCCCACTCAGGCGTCGTTTCCGGCTCCGGCTCCTGCTCCGGCTCCGATGCCCATCCCGCATCGACATCGGTATCGGCGTCATCGACGCGCAAGCGGTCATCATCGTGTGCCGCAACCGCCAGCTCCTCGTCCGTCAGGCCTTCGGCGTACTCAGGACCGGCCTCTGCCAGGTCTTCGATGTGCGGCTCGGTCAGCGCACGCACTTCCGCCATCGGCGGCAGCTGGTCGAGACTGCTGAGGTTGAAGTAATCGAGAAATGCCTTGGTGGTGCCGTACATGGCCGGCCGCCCCGGCACCTCCTTGTAACCA
Source organism: Pseudomonadales bacterium (assembly GCA_007128525.1). Taxonomy (GTDB): domain Bacteria; phylum Pseudomonadota; class Gammaproteobacteria; order Pseudomonadales; family Azotimanducaceae; genus SKXG01. The sequence goes on from SKXG01000443.1 coordinate 10,126, forward strand.
ATCACCCGGATCCACTCACGTTCAAGCAGCGTGCGGATGATGTTGGAACTGACCGATACACCGCGGACATCCTCAATGTCACCCCGGGTCACCGGCTGCCGGTATGCGATCAGCGCCAGTGTCTCGATCAGCGCCCGTGAATACCGCGGCGGCTTCTCCTCGAACATTCGGCTGATCCACGGACTCAGTTCCTGACGCACCTGCAAGCGATAGCCGCTGGCCACTTTCTTCAGCTCATAACCTCGATCGCCGCAGGCCTCATCAAGCTGCGTCAACGCGGCCTTGAGCATCTCACGGTCAGCCTCGTCGTCGGCAAACAGCCCCTGCAACCGGTCCAGCGACATGGGTTGCTCGGCTGTCAGCAATGCGGCTTCCAGGATGCGCACGATCTGATCTTGTTCCAACATTATTCCTCGTCGTATACGTCTGCGTCGCGCTCTGGCGCGTCAAGGTCCTGCTCATCGTCGTACAGCGCTGCATCCGACTCGTCCGGGCCGGCTGCACGCACATAGATCGGTGCAAAGGGCGCATTCTGCACCAGGCTGGCCAGACGCTCCCGGACCAGCTCCATGATGGCCAGGAATGTCACGATGACGCCCAGGCGTCCTTCACGGTGATTGAACAGACTGACAAACGGTAGAAACTCATCCGGGACTTCGTTGAGCCGGTCCAGCACCGACGTCATGCGTTCACGCACCGACAGCGGCTCCAGCTGCACGGCATGATGCTGATACATGTCGGCTCGATGCATGACCCGTGACAGTGCCATCAGCAGCTCGCGCATGTCGACATCCGGCTGTGCCTGGTGTCGGATCAGGTCCGGACGCTGGACCCAGGCTGGAAAAATCTCACGCTCCATGCGCGGGATCTCGTCGAGCTGTTCCGCGGTGGTTTTGAGCTGTTCATAGGCCTGCAGGCGCCGAATCAGCTCGGCTCTGGGGTCATCCTCATCGTCCAGCGTCGTCGACACACGGGGCAACAGCATCCGCGACTTGATCTCCGCCAGCAGCGCGGCCATCACCAGATACTCGGCCGCCAGCTCCAGCTGCAGCGCCGTCATCAGCTCGATATAGCTCATGTACTGACGGGTGATTTCCGCCACGCGGATGTCGAGAATATCCAGATTCTCGCGCCGGATCAGATACAGCAGCAGGTCCAGCGGCCCTTCGAACGTCTCCAGAAAGACTTCCAGGGCCTGCGGCGGGATATACAGGTCGGTCGGCAGCTCAGTGACGACTTCGCCGGCAACCAGCGCTATGGGCCCGGTGCCGGCGTCCGCTGAGGCATTCGGCTCCTGTTGTCGCAGGCGCCGCAAGCGCTCCCCAACAGGGATTTCATCAATGCCGTTCGATTCGGTCACATGTGCCTCTAGCGGTAGCTGATGCCGATGGCAGATCGGACATCTTCCAGGGTTTCCCGCGCAACATCACGCGCCGCTTCAGAACCCTCAAGTACGATGGAGTTGACCAGCTCCGGATCGGCCGCAAATTGCTTTGCGCGCTCACGAATCGGCGTCTGTTCCGCAACCACAGCGTCGATCAGCGGGCCCTTGCAGTCCAGGCAGCCGATGCCAGCCGAGCGGCAGCCTTCCGCCGCCCAGTCGCAGACGGACGGCTCCGAGTAGATCAGGTGCCAGTCATACACTGGACAGACGTCCGGATTGCCCGGATCCGTGCGCCGCACGCGGGCCGGATCCGTTTTCATGGTCTTGATCTTCTGTTCGATGACGCCCGCTTCTTCACCGAGCGCAATGGTGTTGTTGTAGGACTTCGACATCTTCTCGCCGTCCAGGCCAGGGAACCGTGGCACTTTGGTCAGCAGGGCCTGGGGTTCGGGCAGGATGATGCGCCCGGTACCTTCCAGATAACCGAACAGACGCTCCCGGTCGCCGATCGACAGATTCTTCTGCTCGGTGAGCAGCGCCTGCGCCCGCTCCAGAACCTCGGCGTCGCCCTGCTCCTGATAGGCTTTGCGCAGATCGGTATACAGGCGACCCGCCTTCTTGCCCATCTTGCGCACCGCGGCCTCAGCCTGCTCGGCAAAACCGGGTTCGCGGCCATAGATGTGATTGAAGCGCCGTGCGATCTCGCGGGTGATCTCAACGTGAGCGACCTGGTCGTGTCCGACCGGCACATTGCCGGCCCGGTAGGCCAGGATGTCGGCCGACTGCAACACCGGATAACCCAGAAAGCCGTAGGTTGCCAGGTCGCGGTCATTGAGTCGGGCCATCTGGTCTTTGTAGGTCGGAACCCGCTCGAGCCAGCTCAGCGGCGTAATCATCGACAACAGCAGGTGCAGTTCTGCATGCTCCTGAATCCGCGACTGCACGAAGATAGTGGCCAGATTGGGGTTGATGCCAGCAGCCAGCCAGTCGATAACGGTCGCCATCGCGACGTCCTCGATATCGATCTGATCATCATAATGGGTCGTCAGCGCGTGCCAGTCGGCCACAAAGAAGAAGCACTCGTACTCATGCTGGAGCTGTGCCCAGTTCTTCAGCACGCCGTGGTAGTGACCTACGTGCAGCTTGCCCGTCGGACGCATGCCGGACGACACCCGTTGCGCTGAATCGCTACTACTCAAACCAGTCCCCCAATGCCTGAAAGGCGGGCATTATAGCCACCTGCCCGCTCCGGGCCGAAGGGAAATTCGTCCCGGAGCGCTACAGAGCGCCAGCTCAGGCCTCGAACTGCCCCAGCCCTTCGCGAATTACCTGTGGCGCCGGGCCTGTCAGGTCGACCACCGTCGTCGGCGTCAGCTCACAGGGGCCGCCATCGATGATCAGATCCACCTGTCCCTCGAGCCGGTGCCGGATGTCGTCCATATCACTGAGCAGGCCAATGTCGTCCGGCAAAATCAGACTGGTCGACATCAGCGGCTCACCGAGGGTTTCAAGGAATTGTCGGGCAATGGGACTCCCCGGCACCCGTAACCCGATCGTACGCTTCTTCTCGTGCACCAGCCGGCGGGGCACTTCTTTGGTCGCAGGCAACAGAAAAGTGTAAGGGCCGGGCGTGTAGTGCTTGAGGATCCGGAAACTTGTATTGTCCACCCGCGCATACAGCCCCAGTTCAGACAGATCCCGACACACCAGCGTGAACTGATGGCCCTTGTCCAGCCGGCGCAGACGCCGGATCCGTTCCAGTGCGCCTTTGTCACCAATGTGACAGCCGACGGCATAGGTCGCGTCAGTGGGATAGACCACCACGGCGCCCTGACGGACCATCTCCGTGGCCTGATTCAGCAGCCGCTGTTGCGGATTTTCCGGATGCACCTGAAAGTACTGCGTCATGATCCTTTACTGTGCCTCTCGTCTCTGTGGGCTGCTATCGTCTATCATCCGGGCCCTGATCAACAAGGTGGCGCATGAAACAGTTTCTGGAGTTCATCCCCATCACGGCCTTCGTGGTGGTCTACTTCCTGCAGGACATCTATTGGGCCACCGGCGCGCTGATGCTCACCATCAGCATTCAGCTGGCACTGATGTGGCTGTTGCGATCACCCATCTCCGGGCCACTGAAACTGACCTTCTGGCTCAGCCTGGTGTTCGGAGCTCTGACGCTGTTCTACCGCAGCGCCGACTTCATCATGTGGAAGCCGACCATCGTCAACTGGCTGATGGCGGCCGTTCTGCTTGGAACGCTCGCGCTGAGCCGAATCAACCTGCTTGAGCGAATGCTCGGCAGCCAGCTGGTGCTGCCGGAACGGGTCTGGCTGCACCTGGCCGTAGGCTGGTCCGCAGGCTTCGTGCTGGCCGGCGCGCTCAACCTGCTGGTTGCCTACAATTTCAGCGAGGCCTTCTGGGTCAGCTATCGCCTGTGGGGCGGCTTCGTACTGACGCTGAGCTATGTCGCTCTGACCATGACCTATCTGGTGCTGAGTGGCCACCTGCAGGAGACAACGGAGTCGACCACAGTGACCGAAACCAACGCCAGCACCAACCAGGAAACCGGACACCAGGATAAATGAAAGCACTTCTCATCTTCGGCGCCAGCATGCTGCTTGCGGCTGGCCTGCTGCTCGCCAGTCCGTCAGCAACGGCAGATACCCAATATATCTCGGACCAGTTGACCGTGCCGCTGCGCAGTGGCCCATCCAACGCC
>SKXG01000430.1 GCA_007128525.1 Pseudomonadales bacterium
ACTTTCTCGGGGGTTCAGATGCCAGAGTCGGCAAACAAAGATCGAGTCAAACGTTGGCTGCGAGACCCGACCAACCGGGTATTTCTGGCCATCGTTGGACTGCTGGTGGTCTGGTTTGTCAGTGGTATTGTCGGTCGTTCGCTGGATGAGCCGGCTGATGCAGCGGCTGTTCGTGTTCCGGCTGTGGCAGCCAGCTGGCGTGAAGCCGAACTCATAACTCGTGAAATCGTTATCTACGGGGATGTGATGCCCACTCGGATCGCTACACTGCGGGCGCGTGTGGATGGCATTGTCGAGCACATCGTAGACTCCGGAACACGGGTGGATGCCGGCGAGGTTGTCGCCGTGCTGTCGAGCGATGATCGCGAAGCCCGGCTGGCGCGCGCCAGGGCACAGCTCAGATCAGCCGAGCAGGATTTCGACGCCGTGGCACAGCTCGCGGAACGTGGAGTGACGCCGCGCTCGGAAGTGGAAGTGCGGCTGGCTCAGCTGGAGGCAGCCCGGGCCGACTTGCGATCCATCGAGTTGGAGATTGCCAACACCCAGCTCCGCGCACCCATTGGGGGTGACGTAAATCAGCTGATCGCGGACATCGGCGCCTATGTGTCGGTTGGCGGCGAAGTGCTGGACATCGTCGACAATGACCCTCTGCTGGCCGTGGTGCAGGTTCATCAGGCCGACATCGCCCGAGTACGTCGCGATATGCCGGCTGAAGTGCGCTTCATCGGCGGTCAGTCTCGCGAGGGCGCAGTGCGGTTTGTTGCACCTGTTGCCGATGCCGGCAGCCGGACCTTTCGGGTTGAAATTGAAATTGACAACCCGGAACGGAACCTGCCGTCCGGGCTGAGCGCAGAGGTAGTGATTCCGACCGACGAAGTGCTGGCGCAGCGTGTGTCGCCGGCATTGTTGCGGCTCGATACGCAGGGCCGCATTGGCGTGCACCTGGTCGACGATGAACAGCGTATACAGTTCGTGCCCGTCACCATCCTGAAGGCGCGTGCCGACGGCCTCTGGGTCGGCGGTCTCCCGGATCCGGCGCACATTGTCACCATCAGTCAGGGCGCCTTGATTCCGGGACAGCAGGTAGAAGTACGAGAGACGCCGGCTGAGTTCATGGGCGTCTCCGGAATGCACGACGGCGAAGCTGCGGAGACGAACTAGTGCGTGCCATCATTGCTGCGGCGTTCACGCGCGCCCGCACCGTCATGGTGTTGTTCGTGCTGATCTTGATGGGCGGCCTGTTTGCCTATGTGGATGTGCCGAAAGAAGCGGCGCCGGACATCGACATTCCCGTGTTCATCGTCAATGTGACCTATCCCGGCATATCGGCACAAGACAGCGCGCGGCTGCTGGTCGAGCCGATGGAACGGCAATTGCAGAGCCTTCCTGGCTTGCGCCGTATGACCGCACAGGCCGGTGAGGGTTTTGCAACCATCACCCTGCAGTTTGAGCCGGGCATCAACCAGCAGGATGCCTTGCAGCGGGTGCGGGATGAAAGTGATACCGCAACCCCGAATCTGCCCGCCGGCGCCAACCGACCCATTGTGCGCGAAGTCGATCTGTCGATCTTTCCGATTCTGACCGTGGCGCTGTCTGGCGACGTGCCCGAGCGCGACCTGATTCGGATGGCGCGAGAACTGGAAGACCGTATCGAAACCGTGCGCGGGGTGCTGGACGCGCGTGTGTCCGGCGCTCGCGAGGATCTGCTGGAGATCATCATCGATCCCGTCGCCATGCAGTCCTATGGCATCTCGGTGCAGCAGATCAGTCAGGCCGTACGCAGCAACAATCAGCTGGTGGCTGCGGGTGCTTTTGATACCGGCTCCGGACGCATCGGTGTCAGCATTCCCGGCACCATAACCTCCATCACCGATGTTCTTACCATGCCTGTGCTGGTAGCTGGCAATACCGTGGTGCGAGTACAGGATGTTGCCGAGGTGCGGCAGACGTTTCAGGACGCCATCAGCTATGCGCGAATCGACAGTCAGCCGACCATCGGGTTGGATATCAGCAAGACCACCGGCGCCAACGTCATTGAAACCGTTGCGGCGGTAAAGGCCGTAGTCGAGTCGACGCGGCAGAACTGGCCGGACCGGGTCCGCGTTGACTATCTGCAGAATCAGGCCGAAGGCATTCAATCCTTGCTGACCGATCTGCAGAACAATGTCTTCGCTGCTGTGCTGCTGGTCATGCTGACGATGATACTGGCGCTTGGCCTGCGGGCGTCTCTGTTGGTTGCGGTGGCGATCCCCGGGGCTTTCCTGGGCGGCATACTGGTGATCTACCTGTTGGGCTATACGTTGAACATGGTGGTTCTGTTTGGCCTGATCCTGGTCATCGGCATGCTGGTGGATGGTGCCATTGTGGTGGTCGAACGTGCCGAGCGACTCACCGAGCAGGGCGTACCCCGTACAGACGCCTATCGCAGTGCATCCCAGCGCATGTGCTGGCCGATCATCGCTTCCACGGCAACGACGCTTGCGGTGTTTGTGCCACTGTTGTTCTTTCCCGGTACGGCCGGGCAGTTCATGTTCTATCTGCCGGCAACGGTGATTATAACGCTGACCGCGTCGTTGCTGATGGCCCTGATTTTCGTGCCCGTATTCGGCTCACTGTTTCGCGGCGGGCGGCACAGTATATCTACACTGGGCACACCCGTTCCGGGCGGGCGCTTCGACAGGGTTCTGCGTTACCTGATTGCCCGGCCAGGATTTGCATTGGGTTTGAGCGTGCTGCTCTTGCTGTCTTCGTTTTTTGTGTATGGCTTGTTGGGTAAGGGCGTCAGCTTTTTCCCTGCCGTGGAGCCTGAGCGAGCACAACTTCAGATACAGGCGGATGGCAATCTGTCGGTGCTGGAAGCTGATCAGCTCGTGCGTCTGGTCGAAGCGCGGGTCATTGGACAGCCGGGCATCGATCGTGTGTATGCTCGTACCATAGGTTCAGTCGAGGCGCGGCTGCGTGGCAACCTGGCGCCGGACATCATCGGCACCATTCAGATGGATTTCGATGACTGGCGCGTACGTGAACCAGCTGCTGTGATTCTGGATCGTATTCGCCAGGCAACGGCCGAGTTGCCCGGCATTGGCGTACAGATCGAAGAGCAGCAGTCCGGACCTGGTGATGCGAGGCCGGTACAGATCGAAGTGTCCTCTGCAGATCGGCAACAACTGTCCGAAGCGGTGAATCGCTTGCAGTCTTTGATGGCACAACAGGACGGTTTCGTTGACATCGCCAGCGACCTGCCCGTGCCGCAGGTAGAGATCCGGATCAATGTGGATCGGGAGCAGGCCGCGCGTTATGGGGTGGATATCGACACCTTGGGCACGACCGTGCAGTTGCTGACCAATGGGGTTTTGCTCGGCGCCTACCTTCCAGAATTTGCCACCGATGAAGTGGAGATCCGACTGCGCTATCCGGTACATGAACGGACTTTTGCGCAGCTGATTGATCTTAGAGTGTCGACGGCTGAGGGACAGATTCCCATTGTCAATTTCGTCACCTTTCAACCGGCTCCGGCCGCACCGGTCATCAATCGGGTCGGCGCGCGCAACGTACACACGGTTTCAGCTGCAGTTGCCCCAGATACGACGGTGGCAGAAGAAGTGGGGCGCCTGCGCCAGGCGATGGCAGCTGCAGACTTCCCGGACGATGTAGACATTCGGTTCACCGGTGAAATCGAGGACCAGCAGCAGGCCGCACTGTTTCTGATGCTGGCCTTTGTGCTGGCTGTTTTTCTGATGTTTCTGGCACTGCTGACCCAGCTCAACAGTTTCTTCCAGAGTGTTCTGGTGTTGTCGGCCATTGTGTTTTCACTGGCCGGTGTACTTATGGGGCTGGTAATTCGTCAGGAAGCCTTTTCCATCATCATGAGTGGTATCGGCATCATGGCCCTGGCCGGGATTGTCGTGAACAACAACATCGTGCTGATCGATGCCTACAACGAATATCTGGCGGATGGCGCCACGCCAGACAATGCGGCCTGGCAGGCTGGATGTGACC
>SKXG01000338.1 GCA_007128525.1 Pseudomonadales bacterium
GGAGGAGCATGCATATGACACTGTGGACAGGCGTCCGGATGTTCGAAAAACAACCAGCTGGGTCTATGCGTTCCGCGTAAAGTTCGAGTGATAACCGATGAGCAAGACTGGGGTGCAAAAGCACCCCAGAACTCAAGCGCTGACTACGAGGCTCAGCACATCTTCCCCGGCAATGCGCTCCCCGGTCTCAGCAAAACCCGCCTTCTGGTACAGTGACCTCGCTGCAGTGTTCTCTGGTACCAGAGAGATCGTGATCACCTTGCACTCCGGCTCTCGCTTAAATTGCTCAATCAGTTCCGCCAGCGCCCTGCGGCCATAGCCGCTGCCCTGATAGCGCTCGTCGATCATGAAGCGACTGATCCACCAAGTACCATATTCTCGCTCGCACCCATACATGAGAAATCCGATCAGGGTGTCATCATCGTAGATGGCCAGCGGTATGCACTGCGGAAAGACCCAGGCCTCAGCAAGAGAATAAACGTTTGACGCCACCATGTGACTCTGCGACTCCGAAACACGCAGGGCTATACAGCCCAACCAGTTCCCTGCCGTCACCGGCTGTAAGCTTATCGTCACGTAGTGCTCCTCCTCTGCCAATTGCCCTACACATACAAAGCCTTAGACGCTCCACACGTCCCGCCATGGTCGCACACCTGGCGGATACTCGCAGAGGAATAAAAGTTTCCAAGGCTGGGGGTGGAAGCATTACACTCTGCGGCTGTCAGACGTTCCACAACAATTCAAGGAGCTCGCATGATCAAGAGGCTGCTGATCGCCAACCGTGGCGAAATCGCTATCCGCATTATCCGCACAGCCACGGACCTCGGGGTCGAGACAGTCGCTGTTTATGCCACAGACGATGCCGACTCGCTGCACGTACGCCATGCAGACGAAGCCGTCAGCCTCGATGCGACAGGCGTACCCGCCTACCTGGACATCGAGCGCCTGATCGCACTCGCCCAGGAAACAGGATGCGATGCCATTCATCCCGGCTACGGCTTCCTCAGTGAATCGGCAGCCTTCGCTGCGGCCTGCGAGCAGGCCGGCGTCAAATTCATCGGCCCGACTGCGGACCAACTGACACAATTCGGGGACAAGGCCAAGGCCCGGCAACTGGCAGAGGCCAATGACGTGCCCGTGCTGCGCGGACGCAGTCATGCCGTGACGCTCGAAGAAGCCGATGCCTTCTTTGAATCACTGGGGCCTGGCGGTGCGGTCATGTTGAAGGCCGTGTCGGGCGGCGGTGGACGCGGCATGCGTCCGGTAACGGATCGCAGCGAACTGCCGGCGGCATTTGCGCGGGCCGAGTCCGAGGCCAGCGCAGCATTCGGTGCCGGCGACCTCTACGTGGAGGAGTTGCTGCCGCGCGCCAGGCACATTGAGGTGCAGGTTCTAGGCGATGGCACAGGCGCCGTTGTACATCTGTGGGACCGTGAGTGCAGCCTGCAGCGTCAGCGCCAGAAGCTGATCGTGATTGCGCCGGCCTTTGGCCTGTCCGATGCGATGCGTAATGACATCCTCGCCGCCGCGGTCAGGATGGCAGAGGCCGTAAACTACCGCGGCGCCGGCACCATCGAGTTTCTGGTCGACGACAGCGCCGACCGTTGGGTATTTATGGAAGCGAATGCGCGACTGCAGGTCGAGCACACGGTCACCGAGGAAGTCACCGGTATCGATCTCGTCGCTGCCCAGATCAATATCGCAGGCGGCGCAACGCTTTCCAAGCTTGGCCTGACACAGAGCGACGTGCCCAGCCCCCGCGGTGCCGCCTTGCAGGCACGGGTCAATCTGGAAACGATGAACGCCGATGGCACTGCCCGCCCCGGCGGCGGCACCATCACCGCATACGAGCCGCCATCAGGGCCGGGCATTCGCGTCGACGGATTCGGCTACACCGGCTACACGACAAGCCCACACTACGACTCGCTGCTCGCCAAGGTCATCGTTCATGCCGATGATACCGAAGCCGCAGTGCGCAAGGCGCGCCGGGCACTGGCGGAATTCCGCATTGAAGGCGTGCGCAGCAATACCCGATTCCTCCAGGCGCTGCTGAAACAGTTCTCAACCACCCAGGTCCACACGCGCCATGTCGATGAGAACATGGCAACCATCCTTGCCGAAGACGGCGATCGCGCCCGCCACTACCAGCCGGATCGCGGCGTGCAGCGCGCAGGCACCAAGGTAGACCCCGACGATCCGCTGGCAGTGCTAAGCGTCAAAGGCGCTGCGCCGACACCAGCTGCCAAGACTCGCGCGCCCGAAGTCTTCGGCCCTTACGGTACCAACGCCCTGGTGGCACCGATGCAGGGCATGGTGGTGGAGGTTGCTGTCGCAGTCGGTGATACCGTCCAGAAGGGTCAGCCCGTTGCCGTGCTCGAAGCGCTCAAGATGGAGCACATCATCAAGGCCGAGGAAGCCGGCGTGGTGCGGGAGATCCAGGTCGAGAAAGGCGACACCATTTTCGAAGGGACGGCCCTGGTCTTTATCGAGCCGCAGGACGTCGAAGGCGAGTATGACGACGGTGAGGAGATTGATCTCGACAGTATTCGAGGGGATCTCGCGGAGATTCTCCACTACCACGAGCTTACGACTGACGCCAAACGCACCACGGCAACCGCCAAGCGCCACGATGCCGGCAAGCGGACGGCCCGAGAGAACATCGAAGATCTGTGTGATCCCGGCACCTTTCACGAATACGGTCCACTCGTCACCGCAACCCGGTTTCGCGATGACACGCCTGAGCAGCTCGAGGAACGCATTATCAAGACCGCAGCCGACGCCATGGTCATGGGTGTCGGCCGCGTCAACAGCGACCTCGTCGGCAAAGAAAATGCCCGTTGTGTCGCCATGTCTTACGACTATACGGTGCTGGCGGGCACACAGGGCGGCAAGAATCATCAGAAGCAGGACCGCATGTTCGCCATGGCCGAGAAGTACAAACTGCCCGTCGTCCTCTACACCGAAGGCGGTGGCGGCCGAACCCAGGGTGGCCCGCGCAGTGGTGGTGACCGCTCCGTGGGGTCTGTCGGCGGTCTCTCAACCCGAACCTGGCGCCAACTCGGCAAGCTGTCCGGACTGGTGCCGCTGATCGGCGTAAACTCCGGCTACTGCTTTGCCGGTAACGTCGTCCTGCTCGGCGCCTGCGATGTCATCATCGCCACCAAGGATTCCAGTCTTGGCATCGGTGGCCCGGCCGTGATCGAAGGTGGTGGACTTGGTGCTTACGCGCCCAGCGAAGTCGGTCCGATCAGCATTCAGGAGCCGAACGGCGTCATCGACATCCTGGTCGAAGACGAAGTTGAGGCAACCGCCGTCGCAAAGAAATACCTGTCCTACTTCCAGGGCCGGCTCAGCAACTGGCAAACACACGATCAGCGCATCCTGCGCCACATCGTGCCGGAGAACCGCCGCGCGGTTTACAGCATCCGTCAGGTCATCGAGACTCTCGCCGACGTCGACAGCATGCTGGAGATACGCCCACGATTCGGCCTGGCCATGATTACTGCGTTTATCCGTATCGAAGGACGTACGGTCGGTGTTGTCGCCAACAATTCCAATTCGCCAACCGGCGGTGCGATTGATGCCGACGCTGCTGACAAGGCCGCGCGGTTCATGCAGCTGTGCGATGCTTTCGACATCCCGATCGTTTCGCTGATCGACTGCCCCGGCAACATGGTCGGTCCGGAAGCCGAGACACAGGCGCTGATCCGCCACTGTGGCCGCATGTATGTCGCCGGCGCCAACCTCACCGTGCCATTCTTTACCGTGGTGCTGCGCAAGGCATACGGGCTTGGCGCGCTGGCCATGTCGACCGGCTCCTTCGACGAAACCTTCTTCGCGGTCTCCTGGCCCACCGGCGAGTTCGCCGGTATGGGACTCGAAGGCTCAGTCAAGCTTGGCCGACGTGCTGAACTTGCCGCCATCGAAGACATTCAAAAGCGCAAGGCGCGCTACGAAGAACTAGTTGACGCCGCCTATGCCTGGTCGCGGGCCC
>SKXG01000394.1 GCA_007128525.1 Pseudomonadales bacterium
CGGCGCGAACCGCTGGATCACCTGCAAGAATTGCTGGCCTGGCTGCGTCCGGGTGGCGAGCTGGTTCTGGAAACCCTGACCGTTGCCGGACCAGAGCCGCTGATCCTGGATGGCCGGCAACGCTATGCGCGTATGCGCAACGTCTGGACCTTGCCAACGCCTGCACTGCTCGAAGACTGGCTGAAGCAGTGCGGCTTTGCCGAGGCCCGGATTGTCGACCAGGCGCAAACCACTACCGCAGAACAACGTACGACCAACTGGATGCCGTTCGAGTCGTTGGCCCAAGCGCTAGACCCCGATGATCCACAGCGAACGATCGAAGGCCACCCGGCGCCATGCCGGACACTGGTGGTGGCCACCAGACCTGCGCCTTGCCCCGACAACGACGCTCGGGTACAAGGTGAAACCTGACGCGCTGACCCTGAATCTATCTATGCTGGGATTACCAATACTGACGTTCCGCTTCAGAGGCCGTACCAATCGCCTGCTGCGGATCTACGACTGTTTCAATGAGCACCCCGACCAGGCCCTGCACCCGGGACAGATTGCCCGCGATACCGGGCTGAACATCCGCGATGTAAACGACCGCCTGGAAGCCACGCCGGAATTGTTCGTCAAACTGCCGAAGCGTCCGGATGGCCTGACCCGCTACCGGCTGACGACAGTGACCCGCACCAAGTCACCAGAGGACGTCGAGAAGCTGATTGCGCAGGGCGCGCGACGGGAGTCCTGGACGCTGTATACCGCAGTAGCCATCGTCATCTGCGCGCTGGTAGTGGCTGGCCTGGTGTCCATTCCCTATATGCAAATGCTGTGGTGACAGCGATGCCGGAATCACTCAACTCAACCCTCTCTGACCTGCAGTCGCGCACCGCGGCCTTGTGTCAGGATGTGCTGGTTCCCCTCGCGGCGCGCGTGCACAGCGGCGAGTTGCCCCGTGCTGTCGCGCTGGCCGAAGTCCGGGAAGCAGCCAAGTCTGCAGGACTGTTCGGCCTGACGCAGCCCGCCGAGTTTGGCGGCCGACCCGGCGGGCCGCTGGCCCTGACGCTGGTACGCGACACGCTGGCCTCGTTCAACAACCCGCTGAGCGGTGCCGTGCTGGGGCCAGGCCCCGGCGTTCTGGCCGACTGTCGTCCAGAACTCAAGGACACACATCTGGCGCCGCTACTGGCCGGGGAGAAACGCGCGGCCTTTGCCATTACCGAGCCGGCCGATGCGAGCAGGCACACCTGGGCGGAGCGCGACGGTACGGACCTGTTGGTCAGCGGCGTCAAATCCTATGTCACAGGTGGTGCAGAGGCAGACTTCGTCAACACCCTTGTAGAACTCGAGGGCGCCGGGCGCACGCTCGTGGTGATCGACCGTCACAGCCCGGGCGTACACCTTGTGGAACGGTTTGAGTCGCTTGATGGCAGCCATCACGCAGTTCTGCGCTTCGACCAGGTGCGGATTCCGGAAACCCGCATCCTGGGCAAGCCGGGCGAGGGCATGCCCAGATCCATGGGCCAGATTGGTGATACCCGGCTGGCGATTGCGGCGCAGGCAACCGGTCTTGCCCGCTGGACTCTTGGCTTTCTGAACGAACAGCTCAGCGCCCCTCATCGCAGCGGCCAGCCACTCGGCGACCGGGAAGGCGTCCGGCTGCGCTATGCCGATCTGCGCATTCAGGCTTATGCGATGCGCAGCATGCTCTACCGGACGGCGCGGCTGGCCGAAGCTGGCAACAATATCCGCAATGAGGGCATGGCCTGTAAAATCTTTGCCACGGAGACTCTGGGCCGCATCGTCGATGATGGCATCCAGCTCAGCGGCGGTCAGGCGTTGAGCCTCAGCCACCCGCTTGCGCAGTTGTATCAGCGGGTTCGGGCCTGGCGCATCGCTGAAGGCGCCAATGATGTGCTGCGCATCAATCTGGCTCGGGGGGCTCTGGAATTTGGTCTCGGCGAAATCTGACGTAAGGACAACGTCTATCATGGAAGGATATCAGGCTGTGACACCGCTCTCAGGCAATACAGCGGCACTTGCCGCCATGGCGTTAAAGCTGCGAACCGCCACAGCAGGCCTCGCGTGTGCGCTGCTGCTACAGGGCTGCGTCTGGGTCCGGCTCAGTGACGAGGCCGCACAGGTACGGCAGGCCAGCGCTGAAGACGTGCGCCAGTGCCAGGCTGTCGGCACGGTAAACGCACACACGCTGAACCGTGTTGTATTCCAGCGCAGCCGCGCCAAGGTACAGGAAGAGCTCATTGTACTGGCCAGCAACGAGGCCGCAGGCCTGGGTGGTAACCGCCTGGTGCCAAAAGGCCCTCCGGACGGCGCAGAGCAGGCGTTTCGCGTCTACCACTGCCCCTGAGCCAGCACAGCTTGCTCTGGTGGGGCTTACTCCGGGAAGCCTGACTTCCCGCCATGCCGTTCCCGGTTCAGTTCACGGGCTTCCGGCGGCTTGCGCAACAAGACATAAACGGCACCTGTGCCGCCCTGGTTGCGCTGGGCGCTGTGCAGGGCAATGACCTCGGGATGCTGCGGCAGCCAGTGCGCCACGTGGCTCTTGATTCTGGCCGGCGTCGGACTTCGCTCACCGCGACCATGCAGAACCAGCAACGTCCGACGCTGCGCCGCCATGGCCTGCTGCAGAAAGCTGTACAGTGCCTGGCGCGCTTCTTTAACGGTATGCCGATGCAGATCCAGCGTATCGTCCACGGTATAACGTCCCAGCCGCAGCTTGCGGTACACGGCTTCCTGTACACCGTCCTTCTTCCAGCCCAGCACATCATAGGGCTGCAGTTGCAGCACATTGACGCTGCGAAAAGGATTCGGGTCTAGCGCAGGCGGCGTCTCTGCTTCCGCGCTGTTGCGCGCGAGCTGCGCCCGCAAAACATCTGACTTGTCCGCTTTGCGCTTGAGGTGCTGCCGCCGGCGTGATGGCAGGGGCGCAACATCCGCCATCGCCGCCTGAAACAGCGCCTGCTCGTCCTTGTCCAGGCTGTGCTTGCGATCAGACATGTGCGTTCCTGTCTCAGAGCCTGATGTCAGGGTAGGCGGCCGACCGGGTACCGGCAAGTGGCCCATTGTCTGCCGCGTGAAAGGTGAAGACCCAGGCCAGCTTGACCTCGGACGTGACATTGCGCCCCGCCGCATGAAAGAGCCGGCTGTGGAACAGCAGCAGATCACCAGCGGCCAGATCCAGCGTTTGCGCCTGCGCCAGCAAAGCGCGGTTTTGCGCCAAATCTGGCCGCAAGAACAAATCCGGATCGAGCTGCTCTGGCGCCAGGTTCCACAGGTGACTGCCCGGCAAAACCTGCAATGCGCCGTTATCAGCCTGCTCCGGTCCGAGCGCCAGCCAGGCTGTCACCAGATCAGGACGCGTAAAGCGCCAGTACCTGTTGTCCTGGTGCCAGTTCGTCACACTGCTGTAGCCCGGATATTTGGTCATCAGGCAGTTGTGGTGCGCCTGTGACAGGCAGGGGTTATCGGTATCCAATAGCTGGCGCAACCACAGAAGGAGCCGGGCGTCATGCACCAGCGAATGTGTCGCCGGATAGCGTGCATAGGCCTGCAACAGGCGCCTGGGCGTCTGTCCTCCGGGTGCATCCAGGCTCGAAGGCGCACCGGGATAGCCGGTCTGCGCCTCATATTCCACATGTGCCTGGCAGTCCGCCAGCGCATCCAGTGCCGCCACTCGCAGGCGGACGAGCCGTTCACCAGAGAAAAAGCCCCGCACCCGGAGATATCCCTGCCTCTGAAAGGCCGCCAGCGCAACGTCAGACAGTTGCTGTACAGCCAACGCTGCTGGCGTAACCGGTCCGGAGTCTGCAACGTTCAAATGCCCATCTCCCTGTCAGAAGTGTCCGTCAAGCCCGCAGTCGAGCGAGGACCGCGCATGATATCTGTGATTGCAGGTCATGATTGCTGACGCTCTCAATGATTGCTGACGCCCCCAATGATTGCTGACGCCCCCAATGATTGCTGACGCCCCCAATGATTGCTGACGCCCCCA
>SKXG01000142.1 GCA_007128525.1 Pseudomonadales bacterium
AGTGCATACCCGCGACCATGGTCTCCCTGTCTCCAGTGGTCGCAAGATAGCAGGGATTGATCAATGGCGGCTCGCGAGGGTCGGCCGAACGGATTCGAATGCGCCCGCGGCTGGTTGGACGACATGCGGAATAACCCAGGAGAAAACCCGGGAAGCTGTCGGGATTCATCAATGGTCGCTGGCCGGCTGGGGCACGGGTGTAGCTCAGCGGTGAAAAGTAGAGCTGGAGATCGGGCTCGGCGATGTCCGCGCGGCTGCACACGAAGCCGCCAGCCTGGTTGATGCTCAGCGCGAGTGGCCCGCGGCGCTGGAGTACATAGCGCAGGCCCTGGCGAAGCTTGCCGTGCCAGCTGCAAAGCTGATTATTGAGCGTCGCGCGGCGCGCGCGATAGAGAAAGTCCACGCTCAGGTGGTCCTGCAGATTCTCCCCGACTCCGGGCAGCTCCTGGATGATCTCGATGCCGTGGTGCTCGAGCAGTTCGGCCGGACCGACCCCGGATACTTGCAGCAACTGCGGCGAGCCGATGGCACCGGCGCAAAGCAGCTCCTCGCGGCGTGCCCACAGGCGCCGCCGGTGCCCCCGGCGGACGTAATCCACGGCCACCGCCCGGCCGTCCCGGAGGACCACCGTGACGACCCGGGCACCGCAGATCACGTCCAGGTTGGAGCGGCCACGGGCAGGTTTGAGGTACGCGGTGGCCGGCGATTCGCGCATGCCACGGCGTCGGGTTATCGGGTAGATGCCGGCACGCGCATCAGCGCCGTTGTTGATGTCATCCGCGATCGGGATGCCCAGCTGGCGGCAGCTCTCGAGAAACGGACTACATACAGGATGGACCTCAGAGCGGACATCACTGACCCGCACCGGGCCACCGACCCCGCGTTGGCCGTCGCCACCGAGCTCGTGATCCTCAAGTCGGCGAAAGCATGGCAGGACATCTTGCCAGGCCCAGCCCGGGTTGCCCGCCGCTGCCCAGTCGTCATAGTCCCGTGGCTGGCCACGGACGTACACCATTGCGTTTATCGAGCCCGAGCCGCCGAGGACACGTCCGCGCGGCCAATAGCTGCTGCGTCCACCCAGACCGGGGTCGGGCTCGGTCTGGTACATCCAGTTGACCCGTGGATCGAAGAAGGTGCGGCCATAGCCGATCGGCACACGCAACCAGAAACGCCTGTCACTTCCCCCAGCCTCAAGCAAGGCGACACGGTGCTTGCCATCCGTCGAGAGCCGATTGGCCAGCACGCAGCCTGCCGATCCGGCCCCCACAACGACATAGTCAGCACTCTCTGCCACCAGCACATCCCAGCGTGGATATTCACCGATCGCCGCCTTGGCGGCGCCGCCGCTCAGCGCGCCGCATCGGCCGCGGACTTGCCATCCCGCTGAACCAGAACGGTGGTCAGGGCGAGCAGGCCGCAGATGATCATCAGAAACAGCGACACCGCATTGATGACTGGTGTCGAGCCCACCTTCGCGATCCGATCGTACATGGTGATCGTCAGCGGTGCGTCGGAACCAACCAGCATCAAGGTTGTATTGAAGTTCTCGAACGAAACCAGAAATGCAACCAGGAAGCCGGCAATCAGTGCCGGGCGCAGAAACGGCAGGGTTACCGTCGTGAGCACCCGTGCCCTGCTGGCGCCCAGGTTCAACGCGGCTTCTTCCATAGCCGAGTCAAACTTCCGCAGCCTCGCTGCGATGATCAGCGAGGTGATCGTCGTGATGAAGGCGAACTGGCCGATCACAATCAAGGGAATCCCCGGACGCAATGTGTCGATACGCAGGCCGAGCACATCCTCGGCGTTATTGGCGACGCCGCTGGCGAACACCAGAATGGAGATACCGATGATCACACCCGGAATAACTAGCGGCATGATCATCAGGACGTAGCAGAACTCCTTGCCGCGAAAGTCCCGGCGCTCGAACAGGAAGGCGTTAGTAGTGCCCACAATGACCGCAAGCGTCGAGACCGCAAGGGCGATGTACACCGAATTGTAAAGCCCGCTCATCAGACGACGGTCATGGAACATGCCGACCCTGTCGCCGGAATCGCCGAAGAACCAGTCCAGCGTGAACCCCCGCCACGGCAGCGTCGGAAACGAGGAGTCATTGAACGCGAAAACAGCCGCGGTTGCGAGCGGTGCCACCAGATATACCAGAAACAGCAGGACGTAGGCGTGATACGCCCACCGCAGGCCCCGACCGTGATGTGCCGTTGCAGCCATTGTCGCTCAGTCCCGTGCCATGGTGGTGGTTAGGCGATGCCCGCTGAGTCGCAGCGCCGCCCATACAGTCAGCGATGTGAATACCAGCAGCACCACACCGAAGGTCGCGCCGAGCTCCCAGTTGTGCCGGATGATAAACTGATTGTAGAGAAGCTCCGTGAACCACATGCTCTCCTTCCCGCCCAGGAGGACTGGCGTCAGGAAGCTGCCGGCAGTGAACATGAAGACAATGATTGATCCGGCCACGATGCCGGGCATCGCATAAGGCACGACAATGCGACGCATCACAGTGAAACGGCTGCCGCCGAGGTTGTAACCAGCTTCGACCAGGCTGTCATCCATGCCATCGAGCGTCGAAACGAGTGGCACGATCATGAATAGAATCACGGCGTAGATCAGGCCAATGACCAGCGTGACATCGTTGAAGAGCATTTCGACCGGGCCACTGGTCAGACCGCTCCACCACATCATGAGCGAAATAACGCCAGACTCTCTCAGCAGCAACATCCAGCCGAATGCCCTTACCAACTCGCTCACCCAAAGCGGAACCAGGCAAAGCAACAGCAACGCAGCCCGGGTACCCGGACGCGCTACCTTTGCAATGTAATATGCAATGGGGAAGCCGAAGATCAGGCATAACACGGTCACCAGAATGGCGATCGTTGCGGTGCGCAGTAGCGTATTCCAGTATATCGGTTCCCCGATGAACTCGCGGAAGTTGGTCAGGCTGAACTCATACTCGCCGAAGGCGACCCGCTCGCGCAGTGAAATGCCAGCCATGCCGATATGAGGCAGGATGACAATCAGGCCGATCCAGAGGACAAACGGGGCGAATAGCAGGTACAGGGCCAGCCGACTCGCATGGTGCTGCGACATGCTTCTAGGTCTCCTGCCGAAAGCAGCGGCTCTGCTCTGGCTCCCAGGCCACATGAACCGCGTCGCCTGCGTCGAGGGCGGCCCCGGGGCCACTGGCGGGCAGAGCGACTTCGATGAGGTCTTCACTCATCGTGCGCACGAGCAGGCGACTGTTCGAACCGTTGAAGAGCAGGCTGTCAATCCGACCACGAAAGGCGTTGCAGCTTTGGTCTTCAGGCGGTCCATGGCCCGAACTCTCCGTCGGTGCCGCCAACATGCACTCCGGGCGCACGAACACATCGACCGGATCGCCAGGGCGCACATCCTGGCCATTGGCAAGAAACGTTCGCAGCTCCCATCCTCCCGCCGCGCGCACCTGCACCTCGCTTCCCTCGACCTGCTCCACGGTGCCGCTCCAGCAGGTGCTGTCACCGACGAATCCCGCGACAAAGGGCGAACGCGGGTCATTGTATAGCTCGCGCGGCGTACCGACCTGCTCGAACTGTCCGTCCTTCATGACTGCGACCCTGTCGGACATCACCAGGGCCTCGGTCTGATCATGGGTGATGTAGGCAAATGTGGTGCCGAACTGGCTTTGCAACATCTTCAGTTCGACCTTCATGTGCTCGCGCAGCTTGAGATCGAGCGCACCCAACGGTTCATCGAGAAGCAGGAGATCCGGGTTGAGGACCATGCAGCGCGCGATCGCGATGCGTTGCTTCTGTCCGCCCGACAGCTGATCAATTCTGCGCTTGCCGACATCGGGCAACCCAATGCGTTCGAGCACCTCGTCGACACGGCGGCGTGTCTCTGCGCGAGACACTCCGTGGCATCGTAGGCCGTAAGCGATGTTGTCGCCTACGTTCATCATCGGAAACAACGAAAAAAAAAAAAAAACCATCTTGA
>SKXG01000387.1 GCA_007128525.1 Pseudomonadales bacterium
GCGGCGTTGCTTCCAATCAGCGCGCCTCGTTGACCACCCGCGACGCCCAGGCACTGGCCAACGGCTCCGGACTGCTCGCCGCGGTTGTGCCCGAGCTGCAGTCCGGTCGCCAGATCAAGCACCGCAATCGAAACGCCTGGCTGCAGGTTGTCGGCACCACACCAGACTACATGCGCGTCAACGGCGCCAAACTGCATTATGGCCGCATGTTCACCGATGGTGACGATGCCGCACGGCGCAGAGTGGTGGTGCTGGGAGCCGGCGTGCCGGCGTCCCTCGGTGAGTCCCCGGAAATGCTCATCGGCCAGACCATTCAGATCGGCACGCTGCCGTTCGAAGTCATCGGACTGTTTGAGCGTCGCGGGGCCGCACTTGGCCCTGGTGCCAGCCCGGACGATCAGCTTTACATTCCCGTCAGCACGGCACAGTACCGACTGCTGGGCACCGACCGGCTCAGTTCAATCGTGGTCCAGGTGCATCCAGGCGTCAGCCTGGAACAGGGCATGGTAGACATCGATCATGTGCTGCGTCGCGAACATCGACTGCGGCCCGGAGAAGACAATGACTTCATGGTGCTGAACCGTCGCCAGATTCTGGAAGTACAGGCTCGCGCGACCGAAGTATTTTCCTACCTGCTGGCATCGATCGCCGCCGTTTCCCTGCTGGTCGGCGGCATCGGCATCATGAACATCATGCTGGTGTCAGTGACGGAACGGACACGCGAGATTGGCGTCCGCAAGGCTCTGGGAGCTACCCGCGGCAACATCATGCTGCAGTTTCTGATCGAGTCGCTGACCATGGGCATGATCGGTGGTCTGTGCGGCATCGCCCTCGGCGCGCTCGGCGCCTATGTGCTGGCGCAACTGGCCGGGTTCAGCGTTTTCATTTCACTGTCAGCCGTGTCTCTGGCCGTCGCCTGTAGTGTTGCTATCGGCCTGTTCTTCGGCATCTGGCCGGCGCGACGCGCAGCCAGCCTCGATCCGATCGAAGCCCTGCGCCACGACTAACACGAAGACTGCCGTCAATCGCGACCTGCTCGCGGCCGCTCCGGAGGTGTTCGCGTTCGATGATCGACATGTAGATAGCGAACCTTGTCACCCAGCACGGGATCCGGGTCGCGATCCACCCGGACCTGGTTGCGCCCGTGCTCTTTCGCCTCGTACAGCATGCGGTCTGCACGGCTCAGCCAGTCTTCCCGACGCTCACCCTTGTGCCACTCGGCAACACCAAATGACGCAGTCACCGTGCCGACGCCAGGATGGTTCTCAGCTTCCAGCAGTGCCCGCAGGTTCTCGGCCAATCCGGCGCCGGCATCAACACCCTG
Organism: Pseudomonadales bacterium; assembly: GCA_007128525.1. Taxonomy (GTDB): domain Bacteria; phylum Pseudomonadota; class Gammaproteobacteria; order Pseudomonadales; family Azotimanducaceae; genus SKXG01. The sequence goes on from SKXG01000387.1 coordinate 1,325, forward strand.
GTGGCGACTGACGATGACAAACTCCTCCCCCCCGAATCGATACAGCTGATCAGAAGTCCGGATACGTTCACGCACCAGGTTGGCCACCTGGCAGATCACAGCGTCGCCAACACCATGACCGAATCGGTCGTTGATGGCCTTAAAGCCATCCAAGTCGAACATGATCACCGTCGCGCGCGCGCCATAACGTTGCTCTTCGGTAATCTGCTGCAGCTCGGCATCAAGCGCTCTCCGGTTGGCAGCGCCTGTCAACACATCAACCAGCGCCATCTGGTTCAACACGTCCTTCTGATTGCGAACCTGGCGCGCAAAGATGAAGCCGAACAGGCCCACCATCGCCAGCGTCACCACAAACCGGCTGCCAACCTGCGGATCCCAAAACAGCACACTCGTACCGGTCGCCAATACGGCCAGATTCAGTACCACAGCGGAGTTTTGCGGCAGCATGTAGAAATTGGCCACGACCACCGGAAACAGCCAGTAGTGGCCAATGCCCGGCGTCAGCAGCGCGACCGCGGCACAACCTATGCTGTAGGTCACGGCCATCAGGTGTATCCCGAGCAGCCCAGACCCACCGCGCAGCAGATAAAATGCCACCACCGACTGGGTGCCCACGATGCCGAAGGTCAGGCCGGCGACCAGAAAATCACCCACATAGAGGCGGTAGACGGCAAAGGGTACGGCACCGACGACGGCAAGCAGCGTCAGCCACAGCGCCACGCGGACATAGAATTTCTGTTCGAGCATATCGTTAACGGACATTGGGCGACGCGCCGCTGATCAGCTTCAGCCTATGATATCGCTGGACGCGCATTCGACTTAGGCCGGGCATGGCAGCGCATTGTATGGGCTTGTGAGGCTGTGGGCGACTGCACATAAGTGCCCTAGATTGGGTAAACTGTCCCCTTTACGGGGAAGGGTGTCGCACTGCGACCATGACACTGGGACTGAATCAGCCAGTCGCTGGCCTGCTGCGCACGCTGGGGCAAATCTGCCACCAGGCGGTGCCAGCTGGGTTGCGGCAGGCTCTGCTGTGCACCACCGTGCTGTCCATCAGCATGCTCGTCAGTGCGCCTCTGTTTGCCGACGGCGGCGCCGACTGGCAGCCGACACCACTGAGCCTGACCATCGGCGACAGTGCCGGCCAGCGCTGGATCGCCAGCGTCGACGGCGACGAGATCGGCCTGAACCTGCTGCAGCACAACCGGCCCGATCACTCGACTCGGGCCGTGGTACTGCACCTGCCAGGCACGCACATGAACGGTCAAAGCCAGTTCCAGATCGATGACCAGGCGCACAACCTGTGGCTCTATCTGGCCAATCGGGGCATTGACGTCTATAGCCTGGATTATCGGTCTCACTTCATCGATGCCGATGAGGACGACCTGTCGGCGATGGCCGGCTGGACCATGGAGACTTATGCCACTGATGCCCTGCGGGCGTTGCGCTGGGTACAGGCTCGACATCCGGATGCGCCGCTGTTTTTGGCCGGCTTCAGCCGTGGGGCCGGGCTGGCTTACGGCACCAGCTGCCTGGCCGCCGAGGCCGGCATCGATCTGACGGGCCTGCTGGCACTCGATGGCGGCTTCAAGCGCCCCGATAACGACGACGTGTTGGACATTGATGCGGCCCGGGAGGCATGGCAGGCTGGTGAAGACTGGGCATTGGATATTGGCGGCAGCCGCGGCTGGCTGGCCCGGCAGGCGCTCATGCAGAGCGTGCTGGACGATGCGCCGGACGCCCGCGAGACGCTACAGGACGTGCTCTACAATGCCTGGGGGCCTGGCGTGCTGGCCAACCCGGACACGCTGAGCGACACCGCGGCCCTTGCAGCGCTGATGATCACTTATGACCGCTATTACCCGTCCGTGCAAAACCTTGATGCCCGGGCGCTGGCAGCGACAGCCGATGCAGAACACAGCAGTCTGGATGACTGCTGGGGAAGCATGCAGATACCGGTCATGGCCGTAATCGCCGGCCGCTTCGCTGCCTTGCAGCCGGGTGGTCGTTATTCGGCTGAGGCCAGTGGCAGTGACGATGTCAGCGTACTGATGCTGGACGATTACGGTCACCTCGACATCCTGGTTGGCCGTGAAGCGCCAGACCGAGTCTTCACACCCATCCTGAACTGGATCAAAGAGCGAACAGATCATTGAGTAACGGAGCACCTGACCAAATCCGCACTGCCCTGCTCACCGGCAGCATGAACCCATTCACCAAGGGCCATAAGTTCGTTGTCGACATGGGCCTGATCGTTTTTGACAAGGTCATCATCGGGATCGGCCACAATCCGACGAAAGACGATGCGCTTTTCAAGCTCGAACAGCGCGTGCGCATGGCTGCGGACTGTGTTGAGGAGTATGGCGAGCGGGTCGAGGTGCGCTATTTCACCGGAGCAGCCATCGACTTTGCTGACAAGGTCCTGGCAACCGCCATACTGCGGGGCATTCGCAATGACATGGACAACAGCTATGAAGCCAGCATGTCACATGCCAACGCTCTGATGTCCGAAATAGAGCTGGGGCGCGTCATCCCGACTTTTTATGTACCCTGTCCCCCATCGCTGACTGAAGTCAGCTCATCCAGAGTACGCGAGTTGATCGACCTCAAGCGCAGCATTGACGTGCTCAAGCACTACGTTCTGCC
>SKXG01000132.1 GCA_007128525.1 Pseudomonadales bacterium
ATACGCCGGCTGTTTTGGCGTCTACCCGCGGCGCCGGGTCGTGACGAAACTGGAAATCCCGGCAGAGACCGAAGACCACGAATACTTCGATTTCCACGAGCTGACACCACCCCTGGAAGAAACAGTCACCAAACGCACTGACTTTGGCACGCACTGGGGGCCGGTCTATTTCTTCGGCGACGATCCACACAAGTTACGGGATCTGCTCAAGCATCAGGAGGAGCTGGACTTCTATGTCTGATGCATTTTCGTCCAATGCAATGTAGGGCGTTGTTCAGAGACACCTTAGTCTAGCGCCGGGATCAGGTCGCGATTGGCACCCCAGCTGGTGGTGACCATATCCGAGATTCGCGCGATGGTATCCGGCGGCACCAGGGCATCATGTGCCTCATCGCGCGAATCAAAATGAAAGATGTACAGGCGGGAAACGAACTGCTCAATGGGCAGTGACGACTCGCCATAGCGCTCACCACTGCCTTCAGTGGCCACGCGCACACCATTGCCCCAGTCCTGGGTGCTGTCGTTGTTCGGATTGAAGAAGTACACGCGCATTTCACCTTCTGGATCCAGCGCCACGCGCTCGATGGCGATGGCATGCCAGCCGACGTAGTTGCCGCTGCTGTCGGTCACTGCGATGCCAGCTGGCTGCGGATGTATGACCGGGTTGTTGCCGTTGTAAAACGGGTGATAACAGGCATAGAAGCGGCGTACAAAGCCCGGCAGATCGACCAGCGCGCCGCTGGCAACATCGACCAGAATTGCGAAGCCGCGGCCAACCCACCAACCGTGAAACTCCGGATTGATCCAGCGATGCGGGTCTTCGCCGCGACCGGCGCACAGACGTCCCATTTCGTGGTAGATGGCATCCAGGTGCGGCACCGTGACCGCGGACACCGGATCCACATCATACAATGGCATCGCCGGCGTCAGTGCCAGCAACTCCTTGGATGACAGACGTTGTCCTTCAAAGTGGCGCACCACTTCATTGTCGCGCGCAGCCCAGGCCACGACCTGCAGCAGATAATCCGGCACATTGGTCGACCACATCGACAACGCCCGCGCCGACTGACAGGTTGGGTTGTTACCCTGGCCGATGCCGAGTGGATGACCCAGCACGTTGATGACACCGGCGAGCAGCACCTGGCGAGCAGCAGGCTGAGCATTGGTACTTTGCATGCCAAGCAGTTGCTCAGCTTCCGGTGCCAGTTGCAGATGAACCTGACGCCACAACGCAGGGGCGACCGGGCTGCTGAACAGCACGCCACGCTCAAGGAGCGCTGCCAGGCCGTAAACCGCTTGCGCCGTCTCCGGCCAAATGGCTTCTCGAATCAGCTCGTTGATCAGATCGGGGAAGCAGGCCAGGACTTCGATGCCGGTGCTGCTCAGCCCGAGAGTGCCGGCAATCAGATCAGGACGTTCATCGAGCGCAAAGCGCAGGAAAGCCGGATGGTAGGGTGAAACCAGCCCCGTATCATGCATGGCCCGGCCGAACCCAAGTGCTTCATTGCGCAGCGCCTGATCGTCCATGCCGGTCAGACGTTCCAGATAAACGTCGATGCCGGGGTCTTCCTGGCAGCCGCGTGTCGGTCCATAGAGCGCACTGATCAAACGCTCGGCGCCGCGCGCACTGGCTCCCGGCACGCTGTGGTCTTCGCTGTGCAGGTACACGGCGACGCTGGTGATCATGTCCTTGACGTGACTCACTTCGATCGGTCGCTGGGCCAGTATGCGCCAGATCTCGCTGATGAGTTCTTCAATGGTATCGCCGATGCCAATGTGTTCGGCTATGAACTGCAAGTGACGTTGCACCATGAAGGCATAACGGCCCAAGTGGACACGGTCGGCTTCGGTGAGCTGCCCAAACAGCAAGGTCAGATTCAGGGCAAGGACGCGGGCCAGAAACTGTCGCGCCTGTTCGGGGGACATGCGATCGTCCGTCAGGCGAAGCTCAACGTATGCCAGCAGGCGCAGTTCACTGAGCACCTCCAGAATCAGCGTATGATCGGTGCTGAGGCGCAGGGTATTGGATGCCATCTGGGGCTGCAGCAGCTCCGGCGATTCCCAGTCACTGCCGGAGAAAATTCCGGCGGCGTCCAGATCACCAATCCGCTCGTAGAGGGCTTCCAGACCACCTGGCAGCGGCAGCAGGCGACGCACCAGCTCGATCACGCTGCCACTTTGTGTGAACTTTGCGAAGCTGCTGGCGGCAGCTAGACGCGCACAAGCACTGTCCAGGCGTTGAATCAATCGGTCGGCAAGCGCCGCCTGATCGGCACTGTCTCCGGTCATGCTGTCTGTCATCAATAGTGGCCCCTTGAGGGCTGTCGGTACGAACAGGCCGCATGATGTCCTAATTCAACCGCTTAGGCCAATGCCACACCGGCTTGACAACGTCGGCCAGACCAGTCAAACAAGGACTGTGTCACTTGGCGCAGGAGAGCCCGCACTTGAAACCCGATGATCGAGTCCGCCTGTATTACGATGCGCGCGTGCTGTCTCATGAACCGAATGGTGAGGCCTCTTTTCTCCCGAACCGGGTGGACAAACGCGTGCGGCAGCTACTCGCTGGGCTAAGCGTGCCCTGGAAGTATCCCGAGCACCCCGGACGCATCACCGCCGTGCTCGACCACCTGGCCGCGCAGCCAATCGCCAGCCTCAGCATTCACCCCGGGCGCCCAGCAACTGAAATCGAACTCAGCCGCGTCCATACCACCGCCCACCTTCGCGAGATAGCCCGTCTGCGGGGCCAGCATGCCTGGCTGGATGTCGACACCACCGCCGTGTCACCCGGCAGTATCGAAGCAGCCGAGGTCGCCGCAGGGACGGCCATCTGTGCCGTAGAGGCTGTGGTTCGAGGCGAGTGCGAATCCGCCTTCGCCCTGGTCCGGCCACCGGGCCATCATGCCGAGCCCGTGAGGGCCCGGGGTTTTTGTCTGTTCAACAATGTCGCTGTGGCGGCGGCGCACGCGCAGGCCGAGCTGGGTTGTGGGCGCGTGATGATCCTCGACTGGGACGCGCACCATGGCAACGGCACGCAGGACATATTCTGGGCGGACCCTGACGTCCTGTTTATCGACATTCACCGTGCAGCGCCGTTTTATCCCGGCAGTGGGCTGATTGAGGAGGTCGGCGCTGGCCTCGGAGAAGGTACCACGGTCAATATTCCGGTCCCAGCCGGTACCGGTGACCGGGCTTATCTGGCTGCGCTCGACGACATCGTCGCCCCGGCAGCCGACTGGTTCCGGCCGGATCTGATTCTGGTGTCCGCCGGCTTTGATGCACATTGGATGGACCTGGCATTGAACCTGTCATACGAAGGCTTCGCCGCGATGACCGGCCGGATGCTGCAGCTTAGCCAAAAGCACTGCCAGGGCCGGCTCGCTTTTGTACTGGAAGGTGGTTATAACCTCGAGGCGCTGCCGCAGAGTGTTCACGCCGTACTTGGCGTACTGGCTGGCGCCACACCGCCGGAACCTGGCAGTCGCGGCCTGGCTGAAATTCAGGCTGCAGCTGAATACCACCGTACGGCCTTCACCGCACCTGATTGAAGCCGTTAGGCATCGTCAGTGTTAAACGCCTGTCGAACCTCAGCCAGCACAGACGCCTGATCCAGCCAGTTGTGCAGGAACCTCGCCTGATCGCGAGCAATGCCACGCCGCTGTCGCCAGCGCGCCCGCGGCCAGTTGAGGCTGTCCAGGTCGATGAGCTTCACGCCATCTGCAGCCAGCAGGAAATTGGTCGCCTTGGTGTCGCCATGGACCAGGCCGGCAGCAGCCAGGCGCGTCAACAACCCAATGGCCTGCTGCAGAAACACTGACTTCTCTGCAGAGGCGTAGCGCGGCCCCTGCACGGCGTGCAGCAGATCCGGCCCAGGCAGGGCCTCGGTCAGCAGGTAGGCGCGGCCGCGCAAAGGCCCGAACCGGCGCTCCAGCAACGCGACCGGCGTTGCCGTTGGTATACCCAGCATCTCCAGTTGCAACGCGTTGTGCCAACTGCGCAGCGCCCGGCTCGGACGCCAGCAACGGCTCAGCCAATGGCGCATGGACTTGATGTTATAGCGCTTGATCACGTAGCGACGGCCATCAGCTTCGACTTCAGCCAAAGTTGCCGTATTGCCGGCCTTCAGCAAACGACCCTGGCGCAACGCAACATCCGGCTGCCGCAGCAGTTGTTCCAGGTCTGGCCCGGCATAGGCACGGCGCAATGTCAGCAGGCTGCTAAAGGTCCGGGAAGCCTGAAATTCTGTGCAATTGCGCAGAGACTTGCGCTGATAGCGTCGTATCCGCTTTCGTCTGGCCCGCATCACCAGGCGCCGCCAGCCCGCTTCGCGGCCTTTGCCGGCTGACCAATTGCGCGCTTCGGCATAGGCAGACCACAACGCCGCCATCCGCTCATCCCAGCTCAGTGGCAACTGCGCCAGCAAATCGGCAAGGTCGCGCCGGCTGGCACCGGGGGACAGCGGCTGTGGTGATTCCCGGCGCGAGAGCAATGCAAACGGCCTCGCGGCTCGCAGGGCACCGGCATCAATGGCGTACACCCGATCCTGCGCCAGCAGAAAGTTGTTCAAGTGCAGGTCGCTGTGACGAACGCCGTGGTGATGCAGCCTCGCCAGCAAAGTACAGGTAGCCTGCATTGCCTTGAGATCAACGCCTGGATTGCTCGGCAGCAGGGTGACGGCTTGATCCAGATAATCAAACAGCAGCACCCGACCTTGTGGCGGCAACGCAATGTCCGCCAGCAAGGCCGGGGTCGGCACTCCCGCAGCCTGCAATAATGTCACACCAGTCCGCTCGCGTGCGGCATCACGCTCCGCTTTGCGCCCAAAGAACAGCTTCGCCAGCACCGGCCTGCCAGCCCACTGCGCTCGCGCCACTATACGATTGTTAGCAAGGCGTCGCAGAATGTCCTGGCAATGCAGGGCCTCACCGGGCAATTCGAGCTGAAATGGTGTGGTGATCCCTTCGCTGGTATCCCGCACCATCGCAAGATCCAGCAAGGGGCCAGGATCAGCGAGCACAGCAGGGGTCTGACTATTGGTCGAACTCATGATTGCAGCGCCGTGTCCTTGCCGCGTCGAAGCGCCTTGCGCTGCAAAGCAGCCGCACGCCGCTCGACAGCCCGCCACAATTCCGCGTCACGGCGCAGTGTGTCTCGCAGTGGCTGACGACTGTAAGCGCGGATAAAGCGCAGCCGATCCCGCAACGTCAGACCGACGTGCATTGATGAGAAGTGCAGGGCAGCCAGGTCTCGAACCCGCCAGCGAAACGGTATCCGCTTCCGGATTTGGGCCCGATGCAGATCAATGACAGCAAGTCGCGGCAGGCCATCAGGACCGGAATCCGGCGCGCGCAGCAGATGACAGATATAGAAATCCCGGTGGTTGACCCCGGCATCATGCATGCGGCGAGCCGTTTCGGCGGCCGCGGTCAGCAGGCAGTGCTTGTCTGTGGGATGCGGTGGCTGGCCCGGCCACCGCTCACATATGTCTTCCAGAGACTCATGCGCGGTCAGCTCATCGGTCACGATCAGGGACTGACGGCTGGCCGGATTGCGGCCGCGTGACTGATAGGCTGCCACCTCCATGGTGGCAACGCCCACCCTGGCCAGATGGACGCAGGCGCGCAGCTCGTTACTGGCATCGATCACGGGCAAGCGCCCCTGCAGCAGATTTTTCAGGACTTCCCGCCACCCGACGCCAAAGTGCAGCTTGGCAAAATAGCTGCGCCCGCCCAGTTCAAAGCGAAAAGTACGGCGCCCTTTTACCGACCGAAACACCTCACCCGGCATCGCCGCCAGCACGTCAAAAGGCTCTTGACCGGCCCAGGCACGGGCCAGCTCTGCTCGCAGATAGCAGGACGGTGGGCTTGGGTCCAGGCGAAGCAGCGCGGGATCAGGCATCAGCAGGCCCCTCAGCATCAAGCCTGTTAAGCTCCGCTGTCAGATCAACGCAGGGGTCCCGACGTGCCAGGACCAAGGTGTCGATCAACCGGGCCGCATAGTGATGCAACCGATAGATGTCTGCATGACGCCCAAAAACGATGCCATTCTCCGACCATCGCGACAGCGCCTGATCGTCAGAGGTCATCTGCGCCAGTATCTGGTTAAGCTCTGACTGCTGGAAGGGCTCCGTCAGGATCCGGCCAGCATCTGCCCGCTCAACGTAGTGGGCATAACCGCAATTGGCGGTTACCAAAACCGGCAGTCCTGCAATGATGGCCTCGAGAATCACCATGCCAGCCAGCTCATCATATGCCGGCAGCAGTAGCAGATCAGCACCGGTCAGGAACCTCGGCACGTCATCGCGACCGGCGAAGAAACGCACCTGATGGTCAATGCCGGCACGGCGCGCCTGGCGCTGAAAGGGACGCGTCTTGTCTGCGCCAACTACAAACAGTTGGGTTCGGGCGCGCTGCTCCGCCGGCAGCGCAGCCACCGCCCGGATGGCTCGATCCAAGCCCTTCTTGATAAAGCCTGAACCCAGAAACAGAATCAGCTGGTCGTCAGCACCGAGTTCGAACTCGGCCCGAAAGCTGTCACGGATGGCCTGGCGCTCAACAGCATCCGGAGCCCGCCGACTGGGATCAATGCCCGGCGGCAGGGGGTGCAGCCGTTCGTCCTGGGTTCCATAGTGGCGCTGAAACACCGGTGTCTGGCTCTCGGCGATGGTCATGATATGGGTCCGGGCGTCCGCCGCAAAGACGGCTGCCTCGAACGCGGCAAAGTGCCGGTAGCGGGGCAGCAGGCGGTGCCATGGGCTGCGCTGGACATCCACTTTGTCGACAAAACAGCTGTCGCCGGCGAAGTACAGGTCGAGACCAGGCATCTTGTTCATGCCCACAACCAGATCAACCGGATCCCGGGCCAGCTCGGTGGCCACGGCATCGGCGAAGCGGGTATAACGCTTATGGTTGCTCCAGCCGGATTGCGGCAGCACCCGCAGCTCAACGCCGCCCTTGGCCAGCTCGGCCGGCAGGCCCTGCGCCTCCCAACGCATGGCGTAGATACGAACCTGATGCCCCAGCGCCAGGCACTCGCGAATGATGCGCACCATGTCACGCTGAATGCCGCCATACGGAAAGTACTTGAAGATAACAAAAGCGAGCTGCACAGAGCCGCCAGTGTTGGATTTAGCCGCAGCCTGTTCGGTATCCAGCATCATGGTCCGAACACCGGCCGGGCAGCGGTCGCATCCGGATCCGCACTGCGCATCTGCTGGCCCAGTACCGTCCAGACCTGGTCCGGTCCCAATTGCGCCAGACAGGCCGGCTGAACTTCCTGACCATTCCAGCTGACCTGCGGGCCAAGATAGGTGCAGCGGCGCTGCAGGCAGGGCGCGCAGGGGAAACGCCCCTCCAGGCTGATGGCGCTGGCGCCCCGTATACCGGTCAGCTGCGGACTGGTTGGGCCATACAACGCCACCGTAGGCCGGTCGAGCGCGGCCGCGAGGTGCCCCAGCCCAGTATCGACGGTAACGACACCAGCAGCAGTCGCGAGCTGCGCGCTGAGCTGCGCCAGGCTGCCGGGTGGCAGAACTTCTGCGCCTGAACGCCCGTCCGCAATCGCTACACCACGGGCCTGCTCGGCATCACTGCCACTGGGCAGAAGCACGCGGAAACCAGCATCCAGAGCCAGCCCGGTCAGCGCCTGCCAGTAGGCCAGCGGCCAGAGTTTGTTGTCCCAGCTGGTGCCATGCAGAAAGACCATGGCCGGCTGCGCCGTCGCCGGCGCAACAGCGATGCGTAAACCGAAGTCCGGCGCGCTATCGGACAATGGGTAGTCGCAGGCTTGTGCCAGAAGCTGCCGGGTGCGGTCGATGGCGTGTTGGCCACGCGGTACCGGCAAACGACGCCCATAGGCCCAGGCAGCCAGCGACTCGCGTGCAGACTGGCGGTCCGGGCCCGCTCGCAACCGGCCCCGCGCCAGGCGTGTAACCAGCGCGCTTTTTATAAGCCCCTGGGCATCAATGATCAGGTCGTAGTGACGGCTCCGAAGCGCCCGGCTGAAGCGACGCCAGTCATCCCGATAACGCCACGGGTGCCGTCGCCACAGGCGCAGCGCGATGGGTTTAATGTTGTTGACGCCGGGATGCAGCCGGACCAGATCGGCATAGCCTTCCTCGACCACCCAGTCGAGCTGCACGTCTGGACGCGCAGCCAGCAGATCCGAGACGGCCGGAAAGCTGTGGACCACATCGCCAAGCGACGACATTTTGATCAGCAGCACCCGCATCAGACAGGCACCTTGAGACGCTCAAGCACCATGACCGGATCCAGCTGGCGCAGGCAGTTCAGGTGGCCGAGCGGACACTCGCGCTGAAAACACGGGCTGCAGTCCAGATTCAGGCTCAGCACCTGAGCCTCATCGCCCAGCGGCGGCGTAAACGCCGGGCTGGTGGAGCCGAACAAGGCGATCACCGGCCGCCTGACGGCGCAGGCCAAGTGCATCAGCCCGGAATCATTGCTGACCACCTGATCGCAGCAACTGAGCAAATCCAGCGCCTCAGTCAGCCCGGTACGGCCGGCGAGGTCGTGAACCCCACCCCGGGCTTCCTCCGGTATGGCGGCCAGAATCGCCTCAGTGGCGCTCCGATCCGCCGGACCGCCGAACAGCCAGACTTGCCCGCCGTGTGACACCCAATGACTGGCTACGGTAGCGAAGTGGCCCGGTGGCCAGCGCTTGGCCGGGCCGAACTCGGCACCAGGACAAAGGCCAAGCACTGGCCCTTTGCCCACCAGGCCAAGATGCTGACGCGCTGTGGCGGCGGCTTCCTGATCCACCTGCAGCTGCGGCATTGGCCGCGGCACCGGCAGGGCAGCGCCAGGCGCCATGCCCAGCGCCAGAAAGCGGTCGATCATCAGCGGATAGGCCTGCGGATCGAGACGGCGATAGTCGTTCAACAGCACATAGCGCTGTTCACCAAGCCAGCCGGTGCGCCGCGGAATGCGTGCCCACCAGGGCACCAGCGCGGATTTCAGGCTGTTGGGCAGCACGATCGCCCAGTCATAGGCTCGTGCGCGCAGATCACGGGCAAAGGCGCGGCGGCGGCGCCAGGCCAGCTCACCGTGGGCAAACGGAAACTCGATGGTGTCGCTGACCTCTGCCATCCGCAGGGCCAGCGGCCGGCTGGCGGGCGGCGCCAGCACATCGATGTCCGCCGCGGGTACCGTGCTGGCCAAGCGCCTGACCAGGCTGTGCGCCATCACCATGTCGCCGACCCAGGACGGCGCTACAAGCAGAATTTTCATCGCAGCATTGTACCCAATCGGGACGCGGATCAGGCACCGAGCAGCGATGTCCAGCAGGCCCGCACGTCTTCCTGATATTGCTGCAGCACGGCGCTCGCGCGCCTGTCATCGGGCAGATCCAGTGCCGTGCGATGGCGTTCTGCACGCAGCGCAAGATAGGCCTCTTTCAGCCGCGCCGCCCAATCCGAGCTGATCAGCTCGAGTTCAGCAGCCGTTTCCAGGATTCTGATGTTGTCGCTGTAGCGGCACAGTTCAGGATGCTCAGCAGCCCAGGCCAGCACCAGATATTGGACGATGAACTCAATGTCGACGATGCCGCCGGCATGGCGTTTGAGGTCGCCTGATCCCGACGCTGTCTCCTCAATACGCCGGCGCATGTCCACCACCGACTGGCGCAGCGTCTCGCGATCACGCTGCTGGCACAACGTGGCCTGCCGCATCTGCTCAAAAGCTTCTGCCAGGTCCGGGTCGCCGGCGACAACTCGAGCCCGGACCAGCGCCTGGTGCTCCCAGGTCCAGGCGTCTTCTGACTGGTAGCGCTGAAAAGCTTCCAGCGAACTGACCAAGGTGCCGGCATGTCCGCTGGGCCGCAGCCGCATGTCAACTTCATAGAGCGACCCGGAGTGCGTACGAGTCGTCAGCACCTGCATCAGGCGCCGCACCATGCGATGCAGAAAGCGGCCATGCTCATCACCGAGCTGGTGCACGAAAACAATATCAAGATCGGAATCCGGCCCCAACTCCAGGCCACCAAGCTTGCCATAACCGACGATAATGAAAGGCCGCGGTTCGGGACTCGGTGCGTCTTCGGTGCTACGCCAGGCAATACGCAGTGCGGCCTGCAGGATGACCTCCGCCAGATAGGTGTAGTAGTCGCTGACATGCATCAGCGGCAGTATGCCTTTCAGCTCACACGCAGCGACCCTGAAAGCATGCGACTCTTTGAAACGACGCAGCACTTCGAGCTGGGCTTCGAAGTCATCCTCCGCCACCCAGCCAAGTCGTTCAGCGAGCTGCTGAGAAAGCGTGTCCTTGTCTGCAACGGTGTACAACAACGCCGGATCAAGCAGCTCGTCCAGCAGCGCTGGATGTTGCGCCAACTCGTCACTGAGCCAGCGGCTGTTGGCGCAGATCTGCACCAGCTCGGCCAGTGCCTGTGGGTTCTCCAGCAGCAGCATGAAATAAGCAGAGCGGCGAATGATGGCCTCGAACAGCGGCACCACGCGAACCACCGCCAGATCCGGCTGCGCCGTCGCGACAGCTGACGCCAGAAACAGTGGCATCAACTGATCAAGCCGGCCACGACCTTCACGACCAACCCAGGGTCGGTCCCGGGCTGTCTGCAGTCTGCGCAGGTGCTCGGCTACCGCCTCAGGATCATCAAAACCGGCATCCGCAAGCGCCGCTTCACGGGCTGTGTCATCGTCAGACTGCCACATCAGATGCCAACGATCCTCGGCTTCCTGATCGCCCTCCGCCCGAATGAGTCCATCAAACTGACCAGCCACAAAACGACGGTATTCCATCAACACGTCGCTCAGCGCCTGATAGCTGTCATAACCCATCAGGAGTCCAATTCGAGCCTGATCGGTCTCATCGGACGGCAGCTTCTGTGTTTGCCGATCGCGCAGACCCTGCAGCTTGTGCTCCAGATTGCGAAGAAACTCATAGGCTTCGTAAAGCCGGGCCGCCAGTGATTCGTCCAGCAGGTCCAGCTCACTGAGCGCCTGATAGGTGCGGTGCATACCGCGTTGCCGCAGTGGTGCATAGCGGCCGGCCCAGATCAACTGCATGACCTGGGCGATGAACTCGACATCACGAATGCCACCAGGGCCGAGTTTGATGTCATCGGCCATGGCACGGGCGCTGCGCTCGGCGCTGATGCGCGCCTTCATATCGCGCAATGCATCAATGGCGCCGAAGTCCAGATAGCGTCTGAACACAAACGGCCGCAGCATCTCAAGCAACTCGGCACCCGCTTGCTGGTCACCGGCACTGACCCTGGCTCTGATCCAGGCATAGCGCTCCCAGTCCCGGCCATGCTCTTCGAAGTAGCGCTCCATCGCGGCAAAGCTGCCTGCCAGCGGGCCCGCGTCACCGAACGGCCGAAGTCGCATGTCAACGCGAAACACGAAACCTTCGGACGTGGTGTTGTCGAGCAGCTGGATCAGCCGCTGACCCACTTCGACAAAGAACTGCTGCGTGGTCTTGCGCTCATCCTCGGTGGTGCCGTCTTCAGGGAAGGCGAACACAAGATCAATATCGGACGACAGGTTCAGCTCACCGGCACCGAGCTTGCCCAATGCCATGATCACCATCTGCTGCGGCTCGCCGCTGTCCTCCCCAAGCGGTTGCCCGTTCTTGGCCACGGCCTGGCCGTGCACCCAATCGAGCACCTGTTGCAGGCATATATCAGCCAGCTGGCTGACCTGCCCGGTGGTTTCTGCCATATCCGCCTGACCGCAGAAATCTCGCCAGACGATCCGGGCCATGCAGCGATTGCGCCAGCGCCGCAGAAATCGGGCAGCGGCCTCGGTGGATTCTGCAGCAGCCAGGCCGGCCTGCAGCGTGCTGACCAGATCATCGGCGGCCAGCGCCTGGTCAAAGGCCCGCGCCTGCAGTGCCCCTAGTAGCCAGTCCGGTTGGCGGCAACAGGTCTCAACAAAGAAGTCGCTGGTGGCCAGCAAATTGGCAAAGGGGCGCTCGTAGCCGGCATCGGCGAGCAAGGCAAGCAATCGCTGCGGGGCATCAGGCTCCGTAGCTGTGCTGTTGTCCTGGCTCTGGTCCTGGTTCTGGCCGCCATCCTCCTGAAGCTGCCACTCGATCAGCGCTTCATGCAAACGCTGCCACTGATCCCGCGCCGGTTCACGCAGGGCGTCGGGCAGTTCAGTCAGATCGGGTTCGTCAACGGCTCTGGCCAATGGGTACCACGCGGAGCACTTCGTTCATGGTCGTCAATCCGGCGCCAACTTTCTGCGCGCCTGACAGTCTCAGTGTGCGCATGCCTTCTTTCAACCCGGCCCGGCGCAAGCTGTCAATATCAGAGTCTGCTGTTACCAGCGTCTTGATACTCTCACTGAGTGGCAGGATCTCATACAGACCGACCCGACCCAAGTAGCCGGTGTCTCGACACTCCAGACAGCCAACCGGATGATAGACCTTCGGCGGGGCTTTCGCCTTGAACGGCTGAATCAACAGATCCCAGGCTTCAGCATCCGTCTCGTCAGCCACTTTGCAGTGCGGACACAGTGTACGCACGAGACGTTGCGCCATAATACCCAGTACTGTGGCCTTGATCAGATAAGGTGGCACGCCGAGATCCAACAGGCGGGTTATGGCGCTCGGCGCATCATTGGTGTGCAGGGTGGAGATCACCAGATGGCCGGTCAGCGCGGCCTGCACCGCCATTTCCGCCGTTTCCAGGTCGCGGATCTCACCGACCATGATGATGTCCGGGTCCTGCCGCAGCAATGCACGAACGCCGGATGCAAAGCTCAGGTTGATGTTCGATTGCACTTGCATCTGATTGAACGCAGGCTCGACCATCTCGATCGGGTCTTCGATGGTGCAAACGTTGACTTCGGACGTGGCCAGCTGTTTCAGGGTTGAATAGAGCGTCGTGGTCTTGCCGGAACCCGTGGGACCGGTGACCAGTACGATGCCATGCGGCGAACTGATCATCTGCTGCCAACGGTCAAAGTCTTCACCAACCAGACCCAGCTGCTGATAACTGCGCTGCAGCACATCCGGATCAAAGATCCGCATCACCATCTTTTCCCCAAAAGCCGTCGGCAGTGTCGACAGACGCAGTTCAATCTCCGCGCCTTCCTGGCTTTTGGTCTTGACCCGACCATCCTGCGGCCGGCGTTTTTCCGCCACATCCATGCGGCCCAGGATTTTCAGCCGGCTGGTCACGGCCGCATTGACGGCCGCCGGCAACTCATACACATGGTGCAGTACACCATCGATCCGAAACCGGACGATGCCCTGTTCCCGACGCGGCTCAATGTGAATGTCGCTGGCGCGCTGGTCGAACGCATACTGCAGCAGCCAGTCGACGATGTTGACGATATGGGCGTCGTTGGCTTCCGGCGACTTGAGCTGGCCGAGCTCCAGCATCTGCTCCAGATTGCTGATCGCCGACACCTCAAGCCCCTGATCCTCGGCCTTGGCCACCGACCGGGCCATGGTGTAGAACTCAAGCGTGTAGCGGCTTAAATCTGCCGGGTTCGTCACCACGCGCCGGATCTCACGACCCTGCAACACCTGGGTGAGCATACTCTCCCACTGGCGCATATAGGGCTGGGCGCTGGCAATGACGACGTGGTCTTCGTGCACTTCGACGGCCAGAATGTTGTGGCGCTGGGCAAAGGCGTACGACATCACATCGGTACTGCGTCCGACGTTCACTTTGAGCGGATCAATGCGGTAGTAGGGCTGGCCGCACTGCTCGCAGAGCCAGTGCGTCAGCGTATCGAGATCAAGCACTTTGCCCGGCCGCTCAGGGTCGGCCAGCTCGCGCTCGGCAATCAGCTCAAGCGGATGCAGGTGCAGCTGACGCTTGGTCCGCGGCGTGATCAGAATGTCTTCAGCATCCCGCTGCTGCACCCGACCCTGGCGAACCAGATCGTCGAGCAGCCCACGCAGATCGAGCAGGCGCTCGGGCGTATCCATTACCGCCGTCGGGCGCTTGGATTCTGATGCGGCCATACCATCCTGTGCCTGGCACTACTGGTGAATTTCCAGTTAATGCCAAGGGGTGTGGCATTTCAACAGGCAATGTTAGACCGCCATCA
>SKXG01000098.1 GCA_007128525.1 Pseudomonadales bacterium
AGCGTCTGGCGAAGATGCTTGAAGTCCCTTTCGTGGAGCCCGATGCCCTGAACTGGGAGCCGGACTGGGTCGGACTGAATGTAGAAAATCCGGCACTGCTGGAATCGCGTATTCGCGAAGCCACGAATGGAAACGCTTGGGTGGTCGCCGGCTCCTACACCGGGTTTTCGCAACGCCTGTTCTGGCCGCGTCTGGATACAGTAATTTGGCTGGACTTGCCACTCGCTGTGCTGTTGCGTCGTGTACTCAAGCGTTCCTGGCGACGGTGGCGCACCAGCGAGCTGTTGTGGGGCACCAACTACGAAAGCTTCTGGAAGCAGCTCAAGGTCTGGCGCAAGGAAGAGTCACTGATCTGGTGGATCGTGACGCAGTATCGGCGCAAGCGTCGTAACATGGTGGCATATATGGCCGACCCCGCCTGGTCACACATCCGCTTTGTGCGTCTGACCTCTGAAGCAGAAGTGGATGCATTCGTTTCGCACCTCATCAGATCTGGTGGGGGTCAGGCGCGTCGCCACACCTGACCCTGCATTGTCATCAGCGCTGAGTGAGCCGGGTATTGGCGCGTTCCATGCCGCGCCGGGTATTGTAGCGGTTCGGCCAGATTTTTTCGGAAGCCTCATAGGCTGCCAATGCGTCGTCTGGACGATCCAGAACCAGCAACAGGTCGCCCAATGCCTCCTTGGGCGGTAGCAAGGCGCCTGGTGTGACCGGGTCCTTCTCAACCGTAGACTCCAGCTCGGCAGCAGCCCGCAATGCGTCTACAGCAGCGTCGTCATTGCCTTCTGCGTGCTGGATCCAGCCGCTGAGGATCTTTCGGTCGACCTCGATGTAGGTGGCGTGGCGCTCTTCGCCACTGTCTCTGGCCTGGTCACGCAGGGTCGCAAGCTTCGTTTCCGCTTCTCTGGCCAGTTGCAGGTCACCGCTGTGCACTGCGCCGAGGCCACGCGCATACCAGGTCATTCCTGCAGGCCAGTGGTAGTCCTCCCAGGCCAGGTAATCGGGCTCTTGGTTGCTGAGTTCCCGCGCTGCCGACCAGTCCCGCTGTTCCACGGCAATGCGCGCTGGCATGGCAGCGGCATGATAGGCAGTGACAAAGCCGGACTGGTGGCGGTCCACGCTCATGGCTTCGTTCTTGGCGGCAATCGCCTGATCGACTTCGCCGCGTTGCAGATGGCCGTACACCATGTAGTCGATGGCGTGGATGTAGTGAAAGGACACGGCGCCGTTGACGTCATGCTCTCGTGCGGCATCGGCGGAGCGCCGATTCCAGTCAATGACCTGATCCCAGTCGCCAAGGCGTACGTAAATGTGAGAGGGCATGTGCAGGGCATGAGGCACCGCGGGCGCGATCCCTGAGTAGGCTTCAACCATGGGTAGCGCATTCTCGGCACGGCCATCGACATCAGTGGCGTGTATGGCGTAGTGAATGGCGCCCGGGTGTTGGTCTTCCACTTCCCAGACTTCAGTCAGGATGGCTTCCGCTCTGTTATGCAGTTGATCGCGCTTGTCTGAGTCCGCAGCCATGGCAAGCGCAAGCAATGACAGGCTGTACAGTGCTGCGATGTCCAGATCGGCGGGGTGGGCCTCATAGGCATCAGCCATACCCTGTGCCCAGGCCTCTAACCGGTCGCTGTACGCAGTGTGGCGCTCATCAAAGAAGGCACCGACCGCATCAATCAGGGCCTGCTCGCGGGCATCGGTGGCCCCGGCTTCTTGCGCCTGAGCAATATGGTTCCGCCCCTGTTTCAGCGCCTGTTCGTCAGGTCGCTCCGGCCAGAGCGGCTGGAAGTAAGTCGCGGCAACGCCCCAATGCGCCATGGCGCAGTTCGGCGCCTGTTCGCTGAGATCCCGGAAGTTGGCCCGGGCCTGCTGGTACATCATGTGGTGCTTCAGGGCCAGCGCCTGATTAAAGCGCTTGGCAGCATCATCGTCGCAGCCGGCGCCAAAGTTCACGGTGCCTAGGGCCTGCGCATCGACGTGGCCGTCGTGGCCGTCGTGGTCGTGCTGGGCAGTGGCATTGAGCATTAGCGCCGAGAGCAGCACGGCAGTGCCGGATATGGTCAGCCAGTTCATTGTGAAATCTCCCATCTGGTCACTGCTGACTAGTCTATGAAGTGCAGGGTGGCCAGGGCTTGCCCGTTCTTGCTGCCATTTGTTGTTGTTTGCTGACTGTCAGTGTTTCGACAGTCTGCGGTAGTCGGTGGGGCAGCAGCCCATGTGGCGGCGGAACTGACGGGAGAGCTGTTGCGAGGTATAGCCGGTGGCTGAGGCGACTTCGGTAATCGATTGGTCGGTGTGCTCAAGCAGCTCGCTGGCGCGTGCCAGGCGCAGTCTCGTCAAATAGCGGTGCGGTGGCACGCCAAGGCTCTGTCTGAAGGCGCGGGCAAAATGCCAGGGAGACAGGCCGGTATGGTTGGCCATGTCCTGCAGGGTCAGGTCGTGATGCAGGTTGGCACGGATGTACGCAATGACCCGCCTGCTCTGATGGGCAGGCAGTCCGCCAAGTTGCCGGGCATCCGAGTCGGCCCGGCTGGCGAGGCGCTCCAGGGTGATCAGCAACACGGCAACCAAGGACGCCAGAAAGCGGTCTGCAAGGCGATCTTCTGCCGCCATCTCCTGCCAGATGTGTTCGAGCAGGTTGGCGGCCAGCGGATCGTGGTTGCTGCGGGTGTGGAGCAGGCCGAAATCCAGTGGATCGTCTTCTGGCCGGCCGAGCAGTTTACGGGCCCAGTCCGCAGGAATGCCCAGATAGCGGGTTCGATGCCAGTCCTCGATGTTGCACCAGGTCGGTACGCCTGGCGGAACGACCACGAAGTCCTGCGGCAGGGCATGGCCGGAGAAAGCGCCAGCGCCGAAATTGCACTGAAAGTGGAAGGGAGAACCGACGGCCTGACTGATCACCAGTTCTGACAGGGCCGGGGTAGTCAGCGTCATGGCCGGACCGGCGCTTTCGATCATGCGCAAGCCCAGGCCGGGCGCAGTACGGCTGGCTTCCAGCCGGTTCTGCGCTTCGCCGTGCATGTGGTGCGCAAGCAGATCCTGTGTCATGACTATCAGGGCAGCGTGCGGCGGCAAGTGCCGAAACGGCCTCATGCGGCCGATGCTGCCCGTGCTTTGAGCTTAGCCTGAACCATGCCACGTTTGGGCCGGGCTGAGAAGTTCGACAGGCATCGGCCGCGCCGGCCTGAACATGTGATTCACGCAGATCACGACGTTCAATTATTGACATTGACCCCGACACGTGATGAAACGTTTTCGTGAAACGTCTCGATGTCTCGAGGCTCACATGGAGCGCTGACCCGGCCTGCAAGAGCCGCGCGGTGTTTTCAGGAGGGGGAATATTCCCAATGCCTCTGAAGGTGGCAGCACCAGCTGTGCTGACCCAAACAACAATGAAGCTGGAGTACTCAACATGTGGGGAGCCTTTTCGACCAAGGTTTTTGTGGCGGCAATGATGGCCGCGCTGATGATTTCTGGTACCGCACCAGTCAGGGCGCAGGCCGGAGCAGCGGGGCCGGGTGCTGAGCCCTGGGCGCTGGTGCCTCGGGATCAGGTGGCTGAAGTCTGCGGCCTGGATCCGGATCTGTTGGAGCAGGCTGATGCCCAGTTCCCGTCTTCGTCGTACACGGTCGTTCGTTTTGGCCACCTGTGCTGGCGTGGCGGCAATGGCCCGTCTCCGACAGAACCCTACTCGGTGTTCTCTGTGACCAAGACCTTTGGCGCCATTCTGGTCGGCATGGTCGCGGCACGCAGCAGTCTGAGTGACACCGACCTGGTTTCAGACTGGTTGACGCCGGAGCAGTTGGGCAATACCAACCCGGATGCGACCATCGCGCATGTCCTGGGCACCACGTCGACCAAGGCCAGCCTCGCGGTGGACGAAAAAGGCGCCTGGGCCTACGACACGTTGGGAACCCGTGAGATCAA
>SKXG01000123.1 GCA_007128525.1 Pseudomonadales bacterium
CGCAGGCTGGGGGTTCGAGTCCCTCCTGGCCTGCCATCGAACCTGACCCGAGGAAGTGAGCAACGTGAGTGCACGTGCCGAATCATCCCAATCAGCGCTGGACTGGCTGAAGTGGCTGGTCGTCGTCGGACTGGTCGGCGGCGGCATCTATGCGAACTGGTACTACCAGGACGCGTCGCTGCTATACCGAATACTGGCGGGTGTTGGTATTGGTCTGGTGGCGACGTTGGTCGGTTTTCAGACTGAGCGTGGTCATAACCTTTGGGTGTTGCTGAAGGAAGCGCGCGTCGAGATCCGCCGGGTGGTGTGGCCAACTCGCCAGGAGACAACGCAGACCACCTTTATCGTGGTCATGCTGGTGCTTATTTTTGCGCTGATCCTCTGGCTGCTTGATACCCTGCTGGGCTGGTTCGTTTCATCGTTGATTGGATAAGCAGATGGCAAAACGCTGGTACGTCGTGCATGCCTACTCGGGCTACGAGAAAAGTGTGGCCCGCGCGCTCAAAGAGCGCATCAGTCTGTCGAATCTCGATGAGTTCTTCGGTGAGGTACTGGTGCCTACCGAGGAAGTGGTGGAGATGCGCGGCGGTCAGAAGCGCCGCAGCGAACGTAAGTTCTTCCCGGGCTATGTCCTGGTGGAGATGGAGTTGAATGATCAGACCTGGCATCTGGTCAAGGAAACACCGCGCGTTATGGGATTCATCGGCGGCAAGGCCGATCGTCCGGCACCGCTGTCCGATACCGAGGCCAATGCCATTCTGGACCGGGTCCGGGTTGGCTCCGAAAAAGCCCAGCCCAAGACGCTGTTCGAGGTTGGTGAGGTGGTTCGGGTTATCGATGGCCCGTTCAACGACTTCAATGGCGAGGTCGAGGAAGTGAATTACGAGAAGAGCCGGCTGCGGGTGGCGGTGACCATTTTTGGTCGCTCGACACCGGTGGAGCTCGATTTTTCTCAGGTTGAGAAGGGCTGAGCCCGACTCGACCCTATGTGTCCCCGAAAGGGGCAACAGTCAGCAAACCGGGAGTACAGCGCCCTGAGCGCGTACGTCAGCACCGGAGGAGAGCATCATGGCAAAGAAGATCTCAGCTTATATCAAGCTGCAGGTTCCGGCCGGTCAGGCCAACCCCAGCCCACCTGTGGGTCCGGCACTGGGCCAGCACGGCGTGAATATCATGGAGTTCTGTAAAGCGTTTAATGCGCAGACACAGAACCTGGAGCCCGGTCTGCCGACCCCGGTCGTCATCACCGTCTACGCTGATCGCAGCTTCACCTTCATCACCAAGACGCCGCCAGCGTCCGTGTTGCTGTTCAAGGCTGCCCAGATCAAAGGTGGCAGCGCCACGCCGAACTCGGCCAAGGTTGGCACCGTGACGCGCGAGCAGATTGAAGAAATCGCGCAGACCAAGATGCCCGACCTGACCGCGGCAGATATGGAAGCGGCCGTGCGGACCATCGCCGGCACCGCACGCAGCGCAGGCATCAAGGTGGAGGGGCTCTGATATGGCAAAACTGACGAAGCGACAGAAGGCCATCGCGGAAAAGATCGACCGCAACCGAGCCTACGCGATTACGGAGGCCGTTGAGCTGCTGAATGGCCTGCCGCCGGCCAAGTTCAAGGAATCGCTTGATGTATCCGTGAATCTCGGCGTCGACCCGCGCAAGTCCGATCAGGTGGTGCGGGGCGCGACAACGCTGCCGCATGGCACCGGCAAGACGGTCCGGGTCGCCGTATTCGCGCAGGGTGAGAATGCCGATAAGGCCAAAGCGGCCGGAGCGGACATCGTCGGCTTTGAGGACCTGGCTGAACAGGTAAAGGCTGGCCAGCTCGACTTTGATGTCGTGATCGCCACCCCGGATGCCATGCGTATTGTTGGCCAGCTGGGCAAGGTGCTGGGTCCGCGAGGCCTGATGCCCAACCCCAAGACGGGCACGGTAACGCCGGACGTCGAGACGGCCGTCAAGAATGCCAAGGCTGGCCAGGTCCAGTTCCGCACCGATCGTGCGGGCATCATTCATGGTGCTGTTGGCCAGGTCGGTTTCGACCCGGTGCAGGTTAAGGCCAATGTCGAGGCGTTGATCGCGGATCTGCGCAAGGCCAAACCGGCTTCAGCGAAAGGCGTCTACCTGAAGAAGGTGGTGCTGTCGTCGACCATGGGGCCTGGTCTGGCCATCGACCAGTCTTCGCTGGAGGCCTGATCGCGGGAACGCAGCAGGTTCATCGCAGGTATTGGGGAACTTCTCAACGCTTGCGGTTACTGAGCACCACAGGTGCTCCGATTTGAAGCGGCCCGGGTGGCGTGTGCCAGTCGGGTCAGTGCCGGCTTCGGGCCGGCAGGAATTTGGGGGAATGCCAGTCGCTGGTCGACTGGGTCCGTCAAAGACCGTGGGTGGGGGATAACGGACTCCCGGACTGGCCTTGCCAGATCGATTGTCCGTCATCCGTCCTTAAGCAGCAAGTGCTGGCCCACGCAGATGGTGAGTCCTCTCAAGAGTGGATCTCGCCAGGGGATGCGCTGTTTCGACACGCATCGACTTGTAGGAATGGAAGTACCGGTTTCGACCGGTCAGATCCAGGAGATAAACCAGTGGCACTGAGGCTGGAACAAAAGCAAGACATTGTTGCCGAGGTGAACGAAGCCGCTGGGAAAGCGCTTTCTGCCGTCCTGGCAGACTATCGCGGCATGACCGTCGCCCAGATGACCGAAATGCGCTCGGAAGCGCGCAAGTCCGGCGTCTACCTGAAGGTCATCCGCAATACGCTGGCGCGTCGCGCACTGAAGGGAACGGACTATGAGTGCCTTGATCCGGCATTGGTAGGCCCGACTCTGCTGGCGCTTTCCCAGGATGATCCTGGTTCTGCTGCACGACTGCTCAAACGCTATGTGTCACAAGTTGAGGCCCTCGAGGTCAAGGCACTGGCGCTGAGCGGGCAGATGTATGACGGGAGTGAACTCGAACGCATCTCCAAGCTGCCAACCAAAGACGAGGCAATTGCACTGCTGATGAGCGTGATGCAGGCGCCTGTGGTCAAGCTGGCTCGCACCTTCAACGAGGTGCCGGGCAAGCTGGTTCGTGCAGTGGCAGCAGTCAGGGACCAGAAGCAGGCAGCCGAATAAGGCTACCCGCGGCAACCGTATATTTGATTACGAGCGAGATCGAATTCAGGAGAGTAAGACATGGCATTGTCCAAAGACGATATTTTGAACGCCATCGCTGAGATGAGCGTGATGGAAGTGGTGGAGCTGGTTTCCGCCATGGAAGAAAAGTTTGGCGTCTCTGCAGCAGCCGCTGTAGCCGCTGCTCCGGCAGCTGCTGGTGGTGATGCAGGTGGCGCGGCTGTTGAAGAGCAGACCGAGTTCACTGTCGTGCTGGCTGGCGCTGGCGAGAAGAAAGTGAACGTCATCAAGGCGGTACGCGCCATCACCGGTCTGGGTCTGAAAGAAGCCAAGGATCTGGTCGACGGTGCACCGTCTCCAGTGAAGGAAGGCGTCGACAAGGCCGAAGCCGAAGAGATGAAAAAGCAGTTGGAAGAAGCAGGCGCCGCTGTCGAGCTCAAGTAATCACTTGGGCGCCAGTGTAGCGAATGCAAGCGATCGGGCTGGTGGCCTTTGGGCCACCGGCCTTTTGGCGTTAAGCCATGGGCTGGAGCGGTGATCCGGCCAAAGCAAGGTGATCAACCGGGAGAAACGAATGGCGTACAGCTTCACTGAAAAAAAGCGGATCCGTAAAGATTTCAGCAAGCTGAATGAAATCATGGAGCTGCCTTATCTACTTTCCATCCAGCTGGATTCATTCAACCGTTTCCTGCAGGCCGATCGGAAAGTGGAAGATCGCGAGGATACCGGCTTGCACGCCGCCTTCCGATCTGTCTTCCCGATTGTCAGCTACTCTGGTAGCGCAGCACTTGAATATGTGGACTATCGCCC
>SKXG01000291.1 GCA_007128525.1 Pseudomonadales bacterium
GACCAAGTTGCGTCAGCTGAGCGGCCTGAAAGGACTGCACGCCGATGGACAGCCGATTGATACCGGCATCGAAGTAGGCCGCAAAGTGGCCCGCGTCGACGGTGCCGGGGTTGGCTTCGAGTGTGACCTCGGCATCGACATCCACTGCCAGCGTATTGCGAATGCCGGACATCAGCCTCTGCGCCGCGGCACCCGACATCAGGCTGGGCGTACCACCGCCGATGAATATGGTTTTGATGCGGCGCTCCCCCATGCCCGTGCTGTGCAGCCAGCGCGCATCCGCCTCGAGGTCGCGAAGAACCTGGTCAACATAGGCCATCTCCGGTGCGCCACCATCGGGCTCCGGGTGCGAGTTGAAATCACAGTAGGGGCACTTTCGCACGCACCAGGGGAAGTGTACGTACAGGCCGAGCGTCGGCAGAGACATCAGTTCGGTGCGTCGCCACTCCTGAGTTGGGCCAGCAAGACCCCCAGGGCCCGACCCCGGTGGCTCTGGCGGTTCTTTTCATCCGGTGCCAGCTCCGCCGCACTCTGACTGAGGCCGTCCGGGAGAAAGATCGGGTCATAACCGAAGCCACCGTCACCGCGTTCCGAGGTTAAAATCTGGCCATGCCAGCGGCCGGAAGCAATCAACGGGGCCGGATCTTCGGCATGTTGCATGAGCACCAGGGTACAGAAGAAATAGGCCCGGCGGTCACCGATCGCTTCCATTGCGCTCAGCAGTCGCGCCCGGTTGTCCGCATCGCTGGCACCGACGCCGGCATAGCGCGCTGAATAGATGCCCGGTGCACCGTGCAGGGCTGGCACCACCAGGCCGGAATCGTCGGCCAGGGCCGGCAGGCCGCTCTCGCTGGCGGCATGACGGGCCTTGAGCAGCGCGTTCTCGACAAAGGTCAGGCCAGTTTCAGCAGCGCCGTCAATGTTCAGCTCCGACTGGGCACACAGATCCAGTGCCAGCGGTGCCAGCAGCGATTGCAGCTCGCGCAGCTTGCCGGTATTGCCGCTGGCCAGTACCCAGCGCATCAGGAGCGCTCGACGTACATCTGCTGCTCGAAGTCAAAGCTGCGCTGCCTGCCGTCTGCTTCAACCTCCACATGAAAGCGCAGCCGGTCCTCGTCCGTGTGGCGGAACTGGCCAATATAGTAGATCGCATCCCCTTCCCGCACTTCGCGCAGCCGCAGGTCATTGCGCTGGCCCAGCAGATTGGTGGTCCAGGCGCGGATGTTGGCGGCCATCGGTTGGCCGTCCTTGTCGAGTACCGACAGGTTGATCACCGCCCGATTGCCGGCCCGGGTAATGTCGTAGCGGGCGGCAATGTCCGGCTGCAGGAACAACGAGTTAAAGACCACATGGTGGACATCCATGTCGTCAAAGCTGGCCACCTGTTCGCCCCATGCCGGGGTGCTGCCAAGGACAGTCAGTAAGGCCACGCACAGAGATTGACGAATGACAGACTTCATGATGGACGTCCCAGGTGATAGAAGGCGATGGTACCAAAGAGGTTCGGCGCGTAATTGATCAGCGCTCGGTTTCGATACCGGTTATCGACCACAAAACGCTCCAGAATACTCACGTTTTTGTCGCGGCACAGCGCTTCGAAATCCGCAAATGTGCACAGGTGAATGTTCGGCGTGTCGTACCATCGGTGCGGCAGGTGATGGGCAACCGGCATGCGCCCCCGCAAGGACAGCTGGGCCCGGCAGCTCCAGTGGCCAAAGTTCGGGAAGGTCACCACGCACTCGCGCCCGATCCGCAACATGTCGTCGATCAGCTGCGCAGGATAGCGCACGGCCTGCAGCGCCTCGGTCATGACGACGAAGTCGAAGCTGTCATCCGGGAAGTTGTTGAGGCCGAGGTCCAGGTTCTGCTCGACCACGTTAACGCCGCGTGCCACACCGGCGGTAATGGCGTCGGGGTCGGTGTCCAGTCCGTAACCGCGCACCTGCTTGTGGCTTTGCAGAAACGCCAGCAGCTCGCCTGTGCCGCAACCGAGATCCAGAACACGGGCCCCTGTCGGCACCATGTCGGCAACGATGGCCAGATCGGGGCGCAGTATTTCGCGGGCTTCAGCGGCCATTATTGAGCCCCTCCTGTCGCGCAACACGGTCCATGTAGGCGCTGAAGACATCCAGGTAACGCTCAACGGGCAGCAGGAAGGCATCGTGACCAAAAGGCGTGTCGATGACCGTGCTGACCACGGACTTGCCGGCATGAATCAGCGCATCAACGATTTCCTTGGACCGCGACGGTGAAAAGCGCCAGTCCGTGCTGAAGGCAGTCACCATGAAATCACAGGCGGTGGTGCGCAACGCTGCCACCAGGTCATCACCGAACTCGCGTGCCGGATCGAAATAATCCAGCGCCCGCGTCATCAACACATAGGTATTGGCGTCGAAGTGCTGTGAGAACGAGCGTCCCTGGTAGTGCAGGTAACTCTCAACCTGAAACTCCACTTCCTGACCGCGTTCGATGTCGCCGGATTTGATCTCACGACCGAATTTGTCCGCCCAGCTGTGATCGCTCTGATAGGTCACATGGCCCACCATCCGGGCCAGCATCAGGCCCCGGACCGGATTGCTGCCCGCCTCCAGATAGCGACCGCCGTGGTAGTCGGGATCAGTGGTAATGGCCTGGCGCGCAATCTCATTGAAGGCGATATTCTGTGCCGACAGTTTGGGTGCGCCGGCGATCAGCACGGCATGGCCGAGCTGCTCCGGATAGTCGATGGCCCACTGCATGGCCTGCATGGCGCCCAGAGAGCCGCCGACCACTGCGGCCCAGCGGTCGATGTTGAGGTTCTCCATCAACAATTTCTGGCTGCGCACCCAGTCGCGGACGGTAATTGTCGGAAAGTCCGGACCATAGACGCGACCCGTTTCCGGGTTGATCGAGCGTGGTCCGGTACTGCCATGGCAGCCACCCAGATTGTTTAGACTGACGATGAAGAACCGGTTGGTGTCCAACGGCTTTCCCGGGCCGATACAGGTATCCCACCAGCCGGGCTTTTGATCTTCCATGGTGGAATAGCCGGCAGCATGGTGATGACCGGACAGCGCGTGGTAGATCAGTACAGCATTGGAACGTGCCGCGTTGAGTTCGCCGTAGGTCTCATACACCAGCTCGAACTCCGGCAGGGTCTGCCCGCTCTGCACCGTAAACGGTGCCTCGAAGCGGGCCCGCTCCGGGGTGACCAGACCAACGGAATCTGACGGTATCTGCGCGGGCATGGCTAACCAGGTTCAGTGGAGCGCGGAGTCTACTGCATGGCGCTGACCGGTACCAAGCCGCGGCCTAGCCGAGCAGCAGACCCGGCAGCAGAAAGTCCCGCACCAGAATGATCGCCATGAAGACAATGATTGGCGAGAAGTCCAGGCCCCCCAGCGGCGGCAATATGCGCCGTGCCGGCGACAGCACCGGGTCCGTAATCTGTACCAGCAATATGGCCGCCGGATGGTAGCTGCCCGGTGCGATAAAGCTCAGCACAATCACGAACAAAATGGCAAAGAAGTAGATGGTCAGCAGCAGCCACAGTACGTCATACAGGCTGCGGATCAGTATCGGCAGCGCACCCACTTGCAATTCGCTGCCGCTCAGGCTGAGCAGAATAACCAGGCTCAGCGCTTTGACCAGCAGGGCCGCAATGAATGCGGCGAAGTCGATATTGCGAAAGCCCGGAATGATCAGGCGTAGCGGGCGCAGCAGCGGATCCGTGGCCTTGACGATGCCCTGCGAGATCGGGTTGTAGAAGTCAGCGCGGCTGGCCTGCAGGATCAGTCTGGCCAGAAACAGAAAACAGATGATGTCAAAGACCGTCTTGACGATGAACATCAGCGCTTCAGTCATGCTTGTTCTCCTTTGGCTGCGCCGGGGTGCCGCTGTGGTCGGTGGATGCCGCATTCTGACCGAATTGTTCGGCAAGTTCGC
>SKXG01000250.1 GCA_007128525.1 Pseudomonadales bacterium
GATTGGCATCGAAAGCGCCGTCGACCTGAAATTCCGGCGTTGTAACGATGTAGCGGTCGAGCTGAGCGTCAGGCGCAACCAGCCGCAGACGATCGGCCGCCTGCAGCAACAATGTTCGATTGATCAGCCGCTCCAGGACCGCTTCACGCAGAAATTCCGAATCTATCATTCCAGGGTCGGCGTCCGGCCCCATCTGCGCCATTATGGTCTGACGCTGGCGCTCAACCTCGTTACTCACAAGGCTACGCGGAATGTCCTCACGATTAACCGTGGCCGCAGCTGGGTCTGGTGACACAAAAATGTTGAACGCGCCGAAGCCAAACAAGGCAAGCACGACACAAATCACTACGACCAGCAGCTTGGCCCCGAAACTCTGCGCACCATCGCGCATCTTTTGCAGCATGTTTTTGCTCCACAGAACGGAAAAAGGCGCAGCAACTGCGCCTTCTCGAACTGGATAATCACTCTTGGCTTAAGTACTTCCCTGTTGACGTCAGCTGCAGACGCAGAATCTGGACAACGGTTGCCGGCCGGGTATCAGGATTCGAATCTCCGACACGGCTTCCAATCACCTGCGCAGCATCTGCAACAGACTGCTCAATGGGACCCTGACACTCAGTTCAGGGCGTCTTTCAGCCCCTTGCCCGGCTTGAATGCCGGAACCTTGGCTGCAGCAATTTCAATGGTCGCACCGGTTTGAGGATTGCGACCAGTGCGCGCCGCTCGCTCCTTGACGGAGAAGGTTCCAAAACCAACGAGCACGACTGGATCAGCCTGCTTCAGTGCATCGGTGATCGCATCCAGTGTTGCGTCAAGCGCGCGGGAG
This sequence comes from Pseudomonadales bacterium, assembly GCA_007128525.1. Classification (GTDB taxonomy): domain Bacteria; phylum Pseudomonadota; class Gammaproteobacteria; order Pseudomonadales; family Azotimanducaceae; genus SKXG01. The sequence continues at coordinate 827 of SKXG01000250.1, forward strand.
GCGGATGCTTTGGAGATGTCCGCAGATTCCGCAATCTTATCTACCAGTTCAGTTTTGTTCACTATAGGCCCCTTACAAAGTTCATGTGTTGCCGAACGCCTATGCCGGGAAAACGGCTCAGCGTTATACCAACTCTCGAAAAACACTGTCAAGAAAGCTCAGTGCGAGCCTTTGACAGCCACTCGTATTAACCAATCTCTGTTCAGCCAATATGTTCAGCGTCAGCACATGCGGCCGAAGTGTGCCCAGGAGGAACCCTGCTAACAGTTGCCTGACACGTGTTAACGCTTTTGCCCAATACGCTAGTGTGGGTTGATACCTGTCCCCGTTGGTGCTGGTGTGCCTTCCGAATCACCGGAGGCACCCGACTCACGTTCAAAGTTATCGTTGTCGAATCGCTGTGTCGCACCTTTGAGTTTTGGATGCGGCATGCGCTCCAGGGCTATCTCAAGCACCTGGTCCATCCATTGCACTGGCCGGATATCGAGATCTTGCTTGATTTTATCAGGTATTTCTTTCAAATCCCTGCGGTTTTCTTCCGGAATTAGCACAATTTTAATGCCACCTCGATGTGCTGCCAGCAGCTTTTCCTTCAGCCCGCCGATTGGCAACACCTGCCCTCGCAACGTGATCTCACCGGTCATGGCAACATCAGCACGAACAGCGATGCCCGTCAATACCGAAACCACAGCGCTGCACATGCCGATGCCGGCACTTGGGCCATCTTTGGGCGTTGCCCCTTCCGGCACGTGGACATGAATGTCCACTTTCTCATGGAAATCCGCTTCAATGCCCAGCGTATCACAGCGGCTCCTGACAAAAGTCAGGGCCGCCTGAATGGACTCCTGCATAACATCGCCCAGGGAACCGGTCCGCGTCTGGCGCCCTTTGCCCGGCATGGCCACCGCTTCAATATTCAGCAGCTCGCCACCTACCGACGTCCATGCGAGGCCCGTGACTATACCAACCTGGTTGTGTTCTTCAGCGCGGCCAAATGTGAACTTGCGAACCCCGTTGTAGTGCTCGATGTCTGCCGGCTCGATGCTCCGACTCTGAGCCTTGCCCTTGCCTTGATGCGCAGCCGACAAAGCCTGCTCTTTGACAATCCGTCGGCACAGCTTGGCAAGCTCCCGCTCCAGGCCGCGGACACCAGCTTCACGGGTGTAGTACCGGATCAGGTGCATGACAGCGGCATCGCTGACTTTCAGATCTGCTTCCTTCACGCCATTGAGCTTCTTTTGCTTGGGCAGCAGGTACTTCTGGGCGATGTTGAGCTTCTCGTCCTCGGTGTAACCGGGCAGTCGGATGATCTCCATCCGGTCCAGCAGTGCCGGCGGTATATTCAGCGAATTCGAAGTGCACAGGAAGAACACATCGGACAGGTCGTAATCCACTTCCAGATAATGATCGGAGAAGCTGTTGTTCTGCTCCGGATCCAGCACCTCAAGCAGCCCGGACGCCGGATCACCACGCATGTCCATGCCCATCTTGTCCACTTCATCAAGCAAAAACAACGGATTGCGCACGCCAGCACGGGTCATCTTCTGCAGAATCTTGCCGGGCATTGACCCAATATAGGTTCGCCGATGCCCGCGAATCTCGGCTTCATCACGGACCCCACCCAGTGCCATACGGACAAAGCGGCGATTGGTGGCACGGGCAATTGATTCGGCCAGCGAGGTCTTGCCGACGCCTGGCGGCCCAACCAGGCAAAGCACCGGGCCCTTCAGCTTCTGGACACGTCCCTGCACAGCCAGATATTCCAGAATCCGCTCTTTAACCTCTTCCAGGCCATAGTGGTCGGCATCCAGAATCTGCTCTGCAGCCGCCAGATCTCGCCTGACCCGGCTGCGTTTTTTCCAGGGCACACCCAGCATCCAGTCGAGATAACTGCGCACCACGGTTGCCTCCGCAGACATCGGCGACATCATGCGCAATTTGTTCAGCTCACCAATGGATTTCTCGCGGACGTCCGCAGGCATGCCTACGGCATCGATTCGGGCTTTCAGATCTTCCAGCTCATTGGGCGCATCGTCCATGTCACCGAGTTCTTTCTGAATCGCCTTCATCTGCTCATTCAGATAGTACTCACGCTGACTGCGCTCCATCTGCTTCTTGACCCGGCCGCGAATCCGCTTCTCCATTTGAAAGACGTCGATGGCCGACTCGAGCAGCGACAACAACAGCTCCATGCGCTGACTGATGTCCAGCGACTCCAACAGCTGCTGACGATCTTCCACACGCAGGTTCATATGAACAGCGATGGTGTCCATCAGTCGGCCCGGCTCTTCAATGCTCGCGAGCGAACTCAAAACTTCCTGCGGAACCTTCTTGCTGAGCGCAACGTATTCCTCGAACTGCGCAAGCACCGACTGCATCATGGTGCGCGACTGGGCAACTTCAGGCGGCTCCAGTACCGTCAGCTCGGCAACCATAAAGTCACCGTCCGGATCCAAATCCAGCAGCCGCCCACGATCACGCCCTTCAACAAGCACCTTAACAGTTCCGTCAGGAAGCTTAAGGAGCTGCAGCACATGGGCCAGCGTTCCAATTTCGTAGAGGTCGTCGCGTCTGGGATCCTCAACGTCAGGATCGCGCTTGGTTAACAGGAAGATCTGCTTGTCGGCGGCCATAGCCGCATCGAGCGCGCGAATAGAGGATGGGGTTCCAACGAACAGCGGGTGAACACCATGGGGATACACCACCATGTCCCGCAATGGCAACACGGGCACTTCGGACAGACGCGTTGACTCTGAACTCATGCTCGGATATTTCCCCGCAGCCTTACTGCCAAGTGAGGCAGACTACACCGGTCTGAGCATCCAGACCAATGACAATGTCGCGCCTCCGCTACGCACTGCCCCGGAACCCGTTCTCCGAGGCCTGCTACGCAACTGGCCTGATACGAAAAAGCCCGCTGCCTGGCCTGGACAGCGGGCCCTTCTGAGCTATAACGATCAAGATGCCCGATCAGTCCTCGGGCATGGCCTTTGGCTGATCCACACTCTCGTAGATCAGCATTGGCTCGCTCTCGCCTTTGATGACGCTCTCGTCGATCACCACCTTGCTGACCCCTTCAGTTGAGGGCA
>SKXG01000149.1 GCA_007128525.1 Pseudomonadales bacterium
AGCAACACCGTAGAAGAAAACCTGCGACCGGAACCGGATCCGGAACTGGTGGCTATTGCCGATTACGTGATGGACTATCAGATCGACAGTGCCGAAGCCCTGACCACTGCGCGTCATTGCCTGATGGATACGCTGGGTTGCGGCTTCCTGGCGCTGCGCTTTCCGGAGTGTGCCAAACACCTGGGTCCTTTGGTGCCGGGGACACAGGTGCCCAATGGCGCCCGTGTACCGGGGACCCAGCATGTGCTGGATCCCGTCAAGGCTGCCTGGGACATTGGCTGCATGATCCGCTGGCTTGATTTCAACGACACCTGGCTGGCAGCGGAGTGGGGCCATCCTTCGGACAACCTTGGCGCGATTCTGGCCGTCGCCGATTATCTGAGCCGCAGCCGGGTAGCTGAAGGCAAGGCGCCGCTGCGCATGCGCGACGTACTGGAAGCCATGGTCAAGGCACACGAGATTCAGGGCTGCCTGGCACTGGAAAACAGTTTTAACCGGGTCGGCCTGGACCATGTGCTGTTGGTTCGTGTGGCATCCACAGCCGTGGTCACACAATTGCTCGGTGGCAGCAGGGCGCAGGTCATCGATGCGCTGTCGCACGCCTGGGTTGATGGCTCGGCACTGCGCACCTATCGCCATGCCCCCAATGCCGGCCCCAGAAAGTCGTGGGCTGCCGGAGATGCCACCAGTCGTGCCGTGCGGTTGGCCATGCTGGTTCTCAAAGGCGAGATCGGATATCCGAGCGCTTTGAGTGCACCAACCTGGGGTTTTTACGACGTTAGCTTCAAGGGACAAAAGTTCCGCATGCAGCGCCCTTATGGCAGCTATGTAATGGAGAACGTGCTGTTCAAACTGTCATTCCCGGCTGAATTTCACGCCCAAACAGCCGTTGAAGCTGCGGTCACGCTGCATCCGCAGGTCGCCGGCCGCATCGATGACATCGACCGCATCGAGCTGACAACTCACGAGTCCGCCATCCGCATCATCAGCAAGACCGGCCCGCTGAATAATCCGGCGGACCGTGATCATTGCCTGCAGTACATGACGGCCATTGGCCTGCTTAAAGGGGATCTGCGCGCCGAGGACTATGAAGATGATGTCGCTGCGGATCCACGCGTCGACCAACTGCGGTCTCTGATGCAGGTCAGCGAAGACGCCGGCTACAGTCGCGACTACCATGATCCCGACAAGCGGTCGATCGCCAATGCCATTCAGGTGCACTTCAAGGATGGCAGCGCCACCGACCGGGTCGAAGTGGCCTATCCAATCGGACACCGGCGGCGTCGCGAGGAAGGCATTCCGGTGTTGACCGCGAAATTCCGTGACAATCTCGGAACCCGGTTTCCAGCGCGTCGTGCTGACGCCATTCTGGCCCTGTGTGGCAATGCACCTGTTCTTGAAGACACCCCGGTGCATGAATTTGTCGACATGCTGGTCATCTGACGGCATTTGAATCAGGAGCCTGATATGCAGGAAGTCATATTGCCGGATCTTTGTGATGCGCACCCTGAGCTGGTGCGCGTGGCCGAGCCCGTGTTCAGTAATTTCGGTGGACGACTGGCCTTTGGCGGTCAGATTGAAACCATCAAGTGTTTTGAAGACAACTCGCTGGTTGCCGAGCGGGTCAAGGAGCCTGGTGCCGGCAAAGTGCTGGTTGTGGATGCCGGTGGCTCACTGCGTTGCGGGATGTTCGGTGACAATCTGGCCAATGAGGCTGCTGCCAATCAATGGGCCGGCGTTGTGGTCTATGGCTGTGTGCGTGATGTCGATGTCCTGGCTGAGATCGATGTCGGCATTCAGGCCCTGGCACCGCATCCATTGAAGAGCATCAAACGCGGTCAGGGTGAGCGAGATATGGTGGTGCACTTTGCTGGTCTCAGCTTCGTACCCGGCCAATATCTGTATGCCGACAACAATGGCCTGCTGGTTTCGCCGAAGGCTTTGGTCTGAACGGTCAGTGGCATTGCGGGATGTGAACGAAAAGAGGCGGCCATCGGGCCGCCTCTTTTGCAACGCGCAACGCGCTGAGTCTTTGGATCTATATTTGGATCTATCTTTGGCTTTATGACTTGTCAGAGCAGCTCGTAAGCCGGCAACGTCAGGAAGTCCTTCAGCTCATCATCGGTGGTCATCTGATCCATCAGTTCCGCAGCCTGGCGGAATTGTCCGTCTTTGAAGCGTGCTTCGCCAACTTCACCACGGACAATCTGCAGCTCTTCATCGAGCATTTCCCGGAACAGCTCCTTGGTGACCTTCTTGCCATTGGACAACGACTTGCCGTTTTGAATCCACTGCCAGATGGATGCACGCGAAATCTCAACGGTTGCGGCATCTTCCATCAGACCGTAGACCGGTACGCAGCCATTGCCTGAGATCCAGGCTTCCAGATAGTGCAGCGAAACCCGGATGTTGGTACGCATGCCTTCTTCGGTGCGTTCACCTTCCGGTACCGCCAGCAGGTCAGCCGCGGTGATCGGCGGATCCTGTTCACGCAATACATCGAGCTGGTTGGGCTGGCCCTGCGGGATGTACTTGTTGAAGACTTCGAGGGCGGTGTCCGCCAGGCCCGGGTGAGCAATCCAGGTGCCGTCATGCCCGTTCTTCGCTTCCAGCTCTTTGTCAGCATGTACTTTTTTAAGGACGGCTTCGTTCTCTTTCGGATCTTTCGACGGAATAAAGGCCGCCATGCCGCCCATGGCCAGAGCGCCACGCTGGTGACAGGTTTTGATCAACAGGCGTGAATAGGCATTCAGGAACGGCTGTGTCATGCCGACGACCTGACGATCGGGCAGTACGCGGTCCGGATGCTTACGCAGCGTCTTGATGTAGCTGAAGATGTAATCCCAGCGTCCGCAGTTCAGCGCAACGGCGTGGTCCCGCAGGGCATACAGGATTTCATGCATTTGAAACACTGCGGGCAGGGTTTCAATCAGGAACGTTGCCTTGATTGTGCCGCGGCTGACACCAACCTTGTCTTCGGCAAAGGCGAAGACGTCATCCCACCACTTGGCCTCTTCGTGCGACTCAATCTTCGGCACATAGAAGTAGACTCAGGTGCCGTTGTCGAGCCGGGTCTGATAGTTGTGGAAGAAATACAGGCCGAAGTCGAGGAGACAGCCGGGAATGCGCTTGTCGTCTGACGTCAGAACATGCTTTTCAGACAGATGCAGGCCGCGCACGCGTGCCAGCAGCATGGCCGGTTTGTCCTTGAGCTTGTATTCCTTGCCTTCCGGGCTCGTGAAATCAATCTCTCGACGGTTGGCATCACGCAGGTTGATCTGGCCACCAATGACGTTGTCCCAGGTGGGCGCCAGCGCATCCTCAAAGTCCGCCATGAACACGCGAACATTGGCATTCAGCGCATTGATCACCATCTTGCGATCAACCGGGCCGGTAATTTCGATGCGACGATCCTGCAGATCGTCCGGGATGCCGGCGACTTTCCAGTCGCCTTCGCGAATGTCCTTGGTCTCGGGGAGGAAGTCGGGCAGATCTCCGCTGTCCATGCGCGCCTGGTAGTCTTTGCGCGCCTGCATCAGCTCTTCAAGTCGGGGTGCAAAGGTCTCTACCAGCTCACGTACAAAGCCCAGGGCTTCGTCGGTCAGGATTTCCTTGTAGCCGTCGTTCAGTCGCCCGGTAACTCTGAGTCCGCCGATCTCTGTGGCGCCACCACTCATTGACTACCTCCGAGGTACTTGAAAAAAGGGGCGCAATAATGCCCTTTAGTTCCAATATAAGTCAATTCGACCGCCAGCGGCTGTTCAGAGGTGGAGTACGCGGGTTTCGGGGTCTTCGCGGCCCAGTTCATAGGCGTGATCGAAGATATCCTGCAGTCGTCTTGCGGAGACCGGGTCCTGCAGACAGCCGGCACCGACGTAGGCATCCAGGTCCAGCTGGCGCCAATAGCC
>SKXG01000374.1 GCA_007128525.1 Pseudomonadales bacterium
CAGCCCTTACGGCGCCGAAGGACCCATGGGACGTGTCCTGATCCGCGGGGAGCACGGCCATGATGTGGTCGATGCACTGCATTCACAGGACGGCGAAGTCATAGTCGACAAGCCGGGTTATGGCGCCTTTCACTGCACGGCACTGGGTCAGATCCTGCAGGACCGCAGGATTGAGGACCTGATATTCACGGGCGTGACAACAGATGTCTGCGTCTTCTCCACCATCCGGGAAGCCGTCGACCGTGGCTATCGGTGCCTGACGCTGCAGGACTGCACACAGTCTTTCGACCCGGAGATGCGTGCCGCCACGATGCGGATGATCGAAAGCGAAGGCGGCATCTTTGGCTGGGTGGCCGAATCTGACGCGCTGATGACCGCAATCGGAAACAGACCCCAATCATGAACAGTGAAGACGCTTCCAGGCCTGACGGCCTTTTTGCAATGACGCAATACTTGAGGAGTTGCGATATGAAACAGTTGGTCAAATTTCTTTATGTCATTCCCCTGCTATTTCTAATGAGTATGCCGGCCAGCGCCAACGAACGCTTGCGCGTTGGGCATGACCTTTGGATTGGATTCTCCGGCGTATTCCTGGCACAGGAACTCGGCTACTTCGAGGAAGCTGGACTCGACGTGGACTTGCGTGGCTTCCCCGGCCCTGGCGATTCCATCCCGCCGGTACTGGCAGGCCATCTTGATGTGACATTGACGACGCTGCACAACCTGGCGCTCATTGCTGGCAGTGAGGATGCCGAAATTAGCGCGATCTATTTTCTCGATGCTTCCTACGGCGCTGATGCGATCGTGGCGCGAGAATCGATCATCAGCACCTCCGATCTGCGAGGCAAGGACATCGGTGTGACGCTGAATGAAGCCAACCACATGCTGCTGATACTGGCTCTTGAGCAAGCCGGTTTAACGGAGGCAGACGTCAACCTGGTCAACATGAGCGCAGATGATGCCGGTGCGGCCTTCCTGGCCGGTCGTGTGGATGCGGCTGTGACCTGGGAGCCCTGGGTGAGCCGGGCCCGGTCCGGTGGAGACTCCCACGTGATCTTCTCCACCCGTGACGCGCCGGACACCATTCTGAACACGGTCAGCGTTCGTTCGGACCTGATTGAACGCCGGCCGGAAGCCTTGGCAGCCTTTCTGCAGGCCATTGATCGCGGGGTCGCTTTCCTCAACAGTGATGAGGAAACCGCCATACCGATCATCGCACGCTGGCTGGAAGCAGATGAGTCCGATGTGCGCGGCATGTTGGCGGATGACGTGATCTACAGCCTGCAGGACAACGCGACGCTCTTCAGCACAGGTGACGGCTCAGCACTGCAGGCACTGGATACGGTGACCGAGTTTCTAAACGCACGCGACCTGATCAGCCGCCGGCCAAGTTCAGAGGCACTAACCGATGCCCGGTTCATCCCCAATGCACAGTGATACCTATTATATGTCGGAAGCGCTGAAACTGGCTGATGCGGCCAAGGCCAAGGGCGAGCTTCCATTTGCCGCGCTGCTGGTTTCGCCCGCCGGTGATATTGTGCTCACCGAACACGATCGTGTGGCCGAGCTGCGCGACTATACCCAGCACGCTGAGACCCGACTGGTGAAAACCGCCTGCGCCAAGTTCGGGCCTGACCTGACCGGCTACGCCCTGTATACCACCTGCGAGCCTTGCGCGATGTGCTTTACTACTGCCTGGCTCGCCCGCATATCAAAACTGGTGACCGGCACCAGTATGGCGGCGGTTTATGAGCTCAGCGGCGGGCAGCAACGTGAGATGCCCATTTCGGCCGGCACGATGAATCGCATGGGTGGCCATGCCATTGAGCTGGTGGAGCTGGTTCTTGCGGATGAGTGCCTGGCGCTGTTTGAGGATGCCGACTTTGGCCTGCATGATGGGCAAGTATCTGGTTAACTCCGGCGTCAGTTGAACGGGCGGCGCTACTACTCGCTGTCCTCAAGCCGATCATGGCGCCCCGTGAGAAACCGCTCCTCGCGCGCCGGATCCGTGAGCGCAAAGGCGCCGTTCGACTCCTCGGGTAAACGCAGCAGTACTGCTTCACCCGGCAGCAGCAGCGGACGCTTAAACGCCACATCAAGCACCACGGCCTCGATAGGCGCTTCCGCCTGCAAGCGCGCGGCGCAAGAGGCCAGCGACCACATGCCATGGGCGATGGCCTGGGGAAAACCGAACAGTTTGGCGGTGAGCCCGCTCAGGTGGATGGGATTGATGTCGCCCGCCATCCAGCCGTAGCGACGACCGATATTAGCGGGAGCGGACCAGCGGCCAAGCTCCGGGCAGTGCGAAAGGTCCGGCGGCGTGGATGACGCCGATTTCTTGCCGCCCTTGCCCGGCTGGCGATACAACATGGTGCTGCTGCTGTCCCACAGCAGATCTCCGTCGCTGGCGCTGATTCGCGTAATCAGATCGAATTCCAGCCCTCGCTCGACATCACGATGGCCCTCCACCTGCACGTCAATGTCCAGCGACTGCGCCAGGGGAATCGCCTGCCGGCGGTGAATCTTGTTGGCTACATGCACCAGGCCGGGCAGACGCAGCGGGAAGGCTTTGTGGGTCATGACGGCCATGTGCATGGGCGACGCCAGCACATGCGGATAGGTCAGCGGCAGGCTGCCGTCGACTTGGTCGCCGCAGATGCTGGCGTAGCGTTGTACGTGATCGGGGTCCGGGGTCAGCCCGTGCAGGCTGGCGCGAATCGCCGGGATGGTCTCTTCCTGCTTCAGCCCGGGCCTGCGCGCAACAGCGGCGCGGGCGAAACCAACAAGCGGCGACGGTAGTTTCTCGAAGGTGAGATTGATGGCTGCCATATCAGGCTCCAATTAACGACTGGCCACAGACCCGCACGGTTTGTCCGGTAATACCAATGGCACCGGGTGAACTGAGGAAGGTGATCAGCTCCGCCACATCCTCCGGTTTTCCGCCCTGCGACAGTGAGTTCATGCGCCGACCGCCTTCACGCGTGACAAACGGCATGGCGTCGGTCATGCGGGTTTCGATAAAGCCGGGCGCTACCGCATTAAAGGCCATGCCGCGTTCGGCCTGGGCCTGTACCTGGGACCGCGCCTGCACATAACCGATCAGCGCTGCCTTGGTGGTGGCGTAGTTGGTCTGCCCAACGTTGCCAGCAATGCCGCCGATGGAGGACAGACATACCACGCGTGCGCCATCGCGCAGCCCGTCGGCGGCGAGCAGCTGTTCGTCCATGCGCAGGATGGCTTTGAGATTCACGGCCAGCACGCTGTCCCATTCCTTATTGGACATGCGTGCCAGGGTTCGATCTCGGGTAATGCCGGCATTATGGATCAGCACATCCAGGCCCTGCGGCGCCTGCTCAAGGATTTTATCCGCCGCGTCATCGCTGGTGACATCCAGCGTCAGTGCCACACCGTCGATTTCCCGAGCAATGTCTTCCGGGCCCCCGCTGTCATCGGCCATGTCCACGCAAATCACGCGTGCGCCTTCCGCTGCCAGACGTCGCGCCGTGGCTGCACCAATGCCTCGGGCCGCACCGGTGACCAGGGCGACCTTGCCATCGAGCACGCGGTGCATCGGCGGCGGACCTTGGTCTGCCACCTCGGCGGTGATGCGCACCACCTGGCCATCAACGTAGTTGCAATGCGGACTCAGGAAGAAACGCAGCGGCATTTCCAGCCGGTCTTCGGCGTCGGGTGCCACGTACAACAGATTTGCCCGGCCGCCCTGGCGGCCCAGCTCTTTGGCCAGGGAGCGGCAAAAACCTTCGACGCCGCGCTGCACGGCTGCAGCGGCAACGGAATCGCAGTGTTCGGGCAGGCGCGCGATCAACACCACACAACCCTGCTCGCGCAGTCTCCGGACAATGCTGTGAAAAAAGGTATA
>SKXG01000414.1 GCA_007128525.1 Pseudomonadales bacterium
AGGGCACGAAATCAGTCAGCTTCGACGGCGAGATCACGACACCGCCAGCGTGCTTGCCAACGTTGCGTACGATGCCTTCCAGCTTGAAGGCCATCTCCATGATCTCGCCGACTTCCTCGTTCTCTTCGATGAACTGACGCAAGTCAGCACTTTCCTTGACCGCTTTATCCAGCGTCATACCGACTTCAAAGGGAATCAGCTTCGACAGCTTGTCCGCCAAACCATAGGGCTTGCCCTGAACACGTGCTACGTCCCGGACGACAGCCTTCGCAGCCATGGTACCGAAGGTCACGATCTGGCTGACCGCGTCATGACCGTATTTGTCCGCAACGTGCTCGATCACCTGATCCCGCTTCTCCATGCAGAAATCGACATCGAAATCCGGCATGGACACGCGTTCCGGGTTGAGCAACCGCTCAAACAGCAGGTCGTAGGCCAGCGGATCAACGCCGGTAATGCCCAGGCAGTAGGCCACCAGCGAACCGACACCAGAACCCCGCCCGGGTCCGACCGGAATCTTGTGCGCCTTGGACCAGCCAATAAACTCGGCAACGATCAGAAAGTAACCGGCAAAGCCCATCTGGTTGATGATGCCGAGCTCTGTTTCCAGCCGCTCGTGATAGATGCCTGCTTCTATCACCTTCCCGCTCGGCGACGGTTTCGAAAGCTTCTCTGCCAGCCCAGATCGAGCACGCTCTTCCAGGTAGGCCTCGAAGGTCATGCCTTCCGGCACTGGATAATTTGGCAGATAGTAGGTACCCAGCTCCAGCGAGACATTGCAGCGCTTGGCAATTTCCACCGCATTGATCAGCGCCACATCCAACCCCGGAAACTGCACCTTCATTTCTTCCGGTGAGCGCAGATACTGCTGTTCGCTGTAATTACGACTCCGGCGCGGATCGTTCAATACACGCCCATCGTGAATGCAAACCCGCGTCTCGTGCGCCTCGAAATCATCAGCTTCCGCAAACACCACGTCGTTGGTCGCAACCACAGGCACGTCATGCGCTGCAGCCAGCCTGACCACGTGTGCCAGATAAGGCTCCTCACCCTGCCGGCCGGTCCGCATCAGCTCCAGGTAGTAGCGGTCACCGAATGTGGCCTGCCAACGTTTGAGCAATGCCGTTGCCCGTTCAGTGTCTTCACGCAACAACGCCTGGCCAACATCTCCCTGATGCGCGCCGGACAGCACAATCAATCCGTCGGGACGTTCTTCCAGGGCCGCGCGTGACAGCAGTGCACGCTGGCGCGGGTCCAGATTGGCCTGCGACACCAGCTCGATAAGATTGCGGTAGCCGTCCTGGTTCATGGCCAGCAGCGCAATACGCGACTCCGTATCGGCATTGTCCAGATCATCACGCAGGCGGAAGTCGGCGCCGATCAACGGCTTGATGCCGTGTTTCTGACAGGCCTGATAAAACTTGATCAACCCGAAGAGATTGCCGCGGTCGGTCAGTGCCACCGCCGGCATGCCGGCAGCCGCGGACCGGGCGACCAGCTCATCGACCTTGATAATGCTGTCTGCGAGGGAAAATTCCGAATGCACTCTCAGGTGTACAAAAGCAGCATCGCTCATTGGCCAGCCTCCAGATGCTGCCTGACCGGCGCAAAGCTGCGCCGGTGCAACGAACAGGCGCCATGCTCAGCCAGCGCCAGCAGGTGCTGGCGCGTGCCATAGCCCTTGTGCGCCTCAAATCCATAGTCAGGAAACTGCCCGGCCAGCTCTCGCATCTCCTGATCCCGGGCTTCCTTGGCAAGAATGGATGCCGCACTGATGGCCGGGACCAGGTTGTCCCCACGCACGATAGCCTGTGCGGGCACCGGCAATTCCGGGCAGCGATTGCCATCGACATAGGCCATCGCCGGCAGACAGCTCAAACCTGCCAGCGCGCGCTGCATGGCGAGCATGCTGGCCTGCAGAATATTCAGTTGATCGATCTCGGTAACCTCGGCGCGCCCCAGGCTCCAGGCCAAGGCAGACTGGCGAATCTCCGCCGCCAACCGAGCCCGCCGCGCCGGGCTCAGCCGTTTGGAATCTGCCAGCCCGCTGATCGGTCGGGCCGGATTCAGTATCACCGCCGCAGCGACAACAGGCCCTGCCAGCGGACCACGGCCCACCTCGTCAATACCGGCATGAGGTTCAACCAGGGCGTTGAGGTCGGGAAACATCGCCTGGGTATCGAGCATCCTGTCATCCATGGTTGATCTGCGTTGCGGTCAGGCCGCCCTGACGGGTGAGCTCACCAGCCGCAGCACGGCGCGCGCCGCCTGCAGACTGGCCTGCCGGCGCAGCTTGCGATGCAACTCGGCAAACTCCGCCCGCGGTCCCTGCCCAGCTCTGGCCTGCGCCAGCTGTTCCAGGACAGCGCTCGCCAAGGCGTCGGGGGTTGCCTCGTCCTGCAGCAATTCAGGAACCAGCGCCTGATCTGCGATGATGTTCGGCAGGGCCACAAAGCGGCTGCGTTTGAGTGCCCTGACGATCCAATAGCTTACCGTGCCCAGGCGGTAGGTCACCACCATTGGGGTGCCGAGCAACATGGCCTCCAGCGTGCCGGTACCGGACTTGACCAGCGCCACATCCGCCGCAGCCAGTGGCTGGCGGCCATCCAGGGCCAGCAAATGCACCGGCAAATCAGGAAAAGCCTGCACCAGTATTTTCATCTGCGCCTCGATGCCCGGCGACACGCAGGGCACCAGAAACTGGACATCGGGCTCTGCGGCCTGAATGCGCTGCGCGGCTTCCAGCATCAGCTGACCGAGCAGAGACACCTCACTGCGGCGGCTTCCGGGCAACAGCGCAACCAGGGTGTCATCCGGCTCGAAGCCGAGCGCCTGACGCGCTGGCATCCGCATAGGCTCCAGCGGAATGTCATCCGCCATCGGGTGGCCAACGAACTCGGCCCGCACGTCGTAATCCTCATACAGCGGTGGCTCGAACGGATACAGTGCCATGACCAGATCAGCCGCCCGGGCGATGCGCTTGATGCGACCGCGACGCCAGGCGTAAACCGAAGGACTGACGTAATGCGCGGTAAGAATGCCAGCCTTCTTCAACTGACGTTCGAGGAGCAGATTGAACACGTTGAAATCGACGCCAACGAACACATCCGGTGGTTCGCTGAGGAAGTGGCGTCGCAACTGCAGCAGCAGGCGCAACAGCTCCGGAAACCGCCGTATCGGCTCAACAAAGCCGTTCACTGAAAGGCGTTCCATATCGAACAGACTGTCGAGACCGGCGGCCTGCATGCGCGGCCCGCCGACCCCAACGAAGCGCACCTGATCGGTGCCCACCAAGTCCTGCAGTGAGCGCATCAGGCCGGCTCCCAGAAGGTCGCCGGACAGCTCACCGGCCAGTATGCCGACAGTCAGGCGCATGCTCAGCCCCGGTTGCGCTCCCGCATGATGCCATTGCGCGATGCCTTGACGCTCTCCACGAACACCGCAACAGCGGGAACTTCGGCTGCCGGCTGCTCAAGCTCGGCGAGGGCTTCCTTGAGCAGCAGCCCCTTCCTGTAGATGGTCCGATACGCGCTACGCACAGCTTCGATGTCCGTTTTGCTGAAGCCTCGCCGCCGCATGCCCTCGACGTTGATACCAACGGCGCCTGCCGGATTGCCATCGACGCTGACAAAGGCCGGCACATCCTTGAGCACCAGGCTCATTCCACCCACAAAGGCATGCGCGCCAACACTGCGAAACTGCGGCAAACCGGAATAGCCGCTGATGATGGCCCAGTCACCGACATCGCAGTGTCCGGAAACCGATGAGTTGTTCACCATAATAATATGGTCGCCCAGCACACAGTCGTGGCCGACATGCACATAGGCCATCAGCAGATTGTGATCGCCAATGCGGGTGACGCCGTCTTCCTTGGTGG
>SKXG01000065.1 GCA_007128525.1 Pseudomonadales bacterium
CCGATCGATTCGCTGGCATTGACCTTGCGGATGTGGGCATTGGCCAGCGTTTTTCGAACCTGTTCAGTCAATGTGAGCGCGTCGGCCTCGTCGACTCCGGGCAACACCAGCGCGAATTCCTCACCGCCATAGCGGGCAGCCGTTTGATCGGGCTCAATCACATTGCGTAGCAAATCGCCAAGAATGCTCAGCACTTTGTCACCGAGCAGGTGACCGAAACGGTCGTTGAGCGCCTTGAACTCATCCATGTCGAGCAGGACCAGGCTGACCGGTCCACCCTGCATCTGCGCTTTGACCAGAGCGACACGCAAGGCTTCCTCGAAAGCGCGACGGTTGGCAAGTCCGGTTAGCGCGTCGGTGTTGGCTTCTTCCCGGGCTTCGCGCAGTTCCTCCTGCAGCCGCTCGACTTCGGCGGCATTGCGCTGCAGTTCGTTTTCCAGCGCACCGATCACCACCTGGATGTCTTTGGTATCGCTGAGCATGGCACGAACCGTGTCCTGCACAGCGGCCAGGGTCTGGTCGGCCTCAAGTTGTGTGGCGTGGGAGCGCAGCGCGACGCCATAGTCCGAGACCTGCCCCTCGGCCGCCTGCGTCTGGTTCATGACGTCGGATACCAGCGCGACGAGCTGGCCCTGGGCATCGCGCAGGCTGGCCAGATCGTAGGGATAAATGTGGCGCTTGAACAAGGCTTCGGTATCGGCTTCGGTCAGCGCTTGCGTGGATTGAATCAGTGCGTCGACTTCCCGGTTCAACTGCTTGTTCGTTTTGGCGTAATACTGATACCAGAGCGCGTAGCTGATCGGCTCGAATGGCGCCTGTTGGCGTGACATTGCCGGCACGGCCTGCCTGAGCAATTCGGCGCTCTGATCTCGGGTGTGTTGATACTTCAGCACTGTGTGATTCCTGACAACATGACCCCTGACAACGCTCGCCGGCGCTCGCGACCAAAACATTAGTATCAGATTAGATGGTGCCAGTGGATTCTGCGTTGCCGGGGATGCTGTGATGGCCGGTTTCGATAACTGGTTCACCTAAGGGCGACGCCAGGCTGATGACCCGGTCGGCACTGGCAATGGATTCCGGCCGGTGCGCGACCATAATCCGGGTAATCCCCAGCGTTCGGATGCGGCCGCTGACTTGGCGCTCAAGCGCGACATCCAGGTGACTGGTGGCTTCATCCAACACCAGGATAGCCGGTTGCTTGTACAGCGCGCGGGCCAGCAGGACCAGCTGCTTCTGGCCACCGGACAGCACGGTGCCCATGTCGCCAATCAGCGTGTTGTACGCCATCGGCATGGATGCGATCAGCTCGTGAACACCAGCCAGCCGGGCACTGGCTTCAATACGGCTCTGATCGGCTTGTGGATCGAAGAAGCTGATGTTGTCCGCCAGTGAACCGGCAAACAGCTGGTCGTCCTGGAGCACGGTTGCGGTCATCTGGCGCAGGCTGGCGCTGCCCAGGCGCTTGAGGCTGATCCCGCCGACAAAGATGTCGCCTTCTTGTGGGTGCTCGACGCCGAGCAGCAGATTCAGCAGCGTGGACTTGCCGCAACCGGACGGGCCGACAATGGCAACGGACTCGCTGGCCGCGATCTGGAAACTCAGCCCGTCAATCACATAGGGCTCATCCGGACCATACCGGTAGCGCAGGCCTCGGACTTCAATGCTGGGTTCCAGGCCGTGTTCGTTGCTCTGCAGAAGGCGCTCGGTGGTTTCCTCCGGTGCCGTCAGAACAATGTCCGCCAGCCGTTCACCATGCAGGCGCAGCATTCGCATCTCAAAGTACTTGTCCACCAGTGCGCTGATGCGACTGCCAAACTGGTTTTTGTAGCTCAGAAACGCCATCAGCATGCCGACACTGAATGCGCCGTCGATGGTCATGGCGGCGCCGAGCCAGATGATCCAGAGGTTCTCGATGCCGAACAGCAGGCCATTGGCGAGCTGATAGAAGATGCCGAGTTTCTCGGTCTTCAGGCGAGCGTTGGTCTGCTCTACCATGAGGTTCTGCCACGCTGAGCGGCGTGACTCGAAGCGCTGAAACAGCTTGATGGGCTTGATGCCGCGCAGCGTCTCCAGAAAGTGGGAGTGCTGTTGGGCGCCGTGAACGATCTCTTCTTCAGTCGCGCGACGCAGCGGGCCATACCAGAGGGCGCGAATGATGGCGTATAGCACCACGGCACCGACCGAAATCAGCGCCAGTTTGGGGCTGTAGACAAACAGCACAATCAGCGTGATTACCGCCATCAGGCCATCGAGCAGGGCCGTGACGAAAGTGGTCGTCAACGTGTTCTGGATTTGGTCCAGGGAGTTGAAGCGTGAGACCACATCGCCGAGATGGCGGCGCTGAAAATAACTTACCGGCAGTTTCACCAGGTGACTGAAGACATTGCTGCGCCACTGCAGGTTGAGCGTGGTCGAGACAACCATCAGCACCCATTGCCTGGCCAGTGAGATCAGGTGTTGCAACAGCATCAGCAGGCCAAAGCCGAGCGCCAGTACCAGCAGCAGATCGCGGTCACCGGCGACAATGGCATGATCGATCACCCACTGCAGAAACAACGGGCTGACCAGCGTAAAGACCTCCAGGGCCAGCGCCAGGATGAGAATCTGTGCGAGGGCGCCAGTGAGGCCCTTGATGCGGCCGACCAGGTCTCGAAGCCGCACGCGTGGTGCGGCCGTTTTCGCGCAGAAGTTGTCCCCGGGCCAGAGTTCCAGTGCCACACCGGTGAACGCATCCGATGCCGCGGACCAGCTGACACGTCGCTCGCCACTGGCCGGGTCATAGATGACCAGGTGCCGGCGCCGGACCGACTTCAACACAACAAAGTGCCGGAACGCCCAGTGGAGGATTGCCGGTCGCCGCAGCCTGGACAGATCTTCCATGTCCAGACGCACGGCGCGGGTATTCAGGCCGAGCTCATCTGCAGTGCGCATCAGCGTCTGCAGCGTGGTGCCCTTGAGCGTGCCGGGGAAGCGTCGCCGCAGCCGGGCCAGGTCGGTCCGGTGGCCATGATAGCCGGCGATCATCGCAATACAGGCCAGCCCGCACTCCGAGGCTTCGGTTTGCAGGATCAGCGGCAGGCGTCGTCGAATGCCAAACTCAAGGCTGTTCAGAATGGAAGTGGACATGGACTCTCACTAATCGATGTTGCCCCGGATGCTGTACAACGGCTCAAGCACCCACTCATAGAGCTTGCGGGTATCTCGCAGGATGCTGGCTTCCAGGCTCATGCCGGCCTGTAGCGGCTCCGGACGACCGTAGGCCAGTACATGTTCCCGATCGAGTTCGGCGACTAGCCGGTACACCGGCAGGCTGGCGTCGCTACTTCGGCCATTGGCTGAGGATGGGTTGTGCTCTGGAAGGGGCGCGCGGGATACGGACTTGATCGTCGCGGGGTGCTGGCCGAACTTTTGATGTGGGTAGGCGTGATAGCGCAATCGCACGCGATCGCCGGGCTGCAGGAATCCAATAGCGCTGCTTGGCACATACAAGTGCGCTTGCAGCCGGGCATCATCCGGAAGCAACGAAATCAGCGGCTGTACAGGCCCAACCGTTTGTCCGGGTTCGGCCAACACCGCCGCGATGGTGCCGGCTTCCGGCGCCCGGATCACCAGGCTCCGGTTGGCTTGCGCACGAATCAGCTCCTGCCGGGTCTGCGCCAGGCGCCGGTCCAGTTCTGCGGCATCACCGGCACGATGCAGTGCCAGCTCGGTCAGCCGCTGCGTCTGTGCGTTCAGTTCGCGTTGCAGCGACACCAACTCACGCTCAAGACCAGTGAGACGAAGGCGCTGCTCGAGCAGTTGCTGGGTCTGCGCCTCGACTTCACTGCGCGCAACATGGCCGTTTCTCGCGAGCGCGTCGACACGATC
>SKXG01000015.1 GCA_007128525.1 Pseudomonadales bacterium
ATCGCGTCGTGCCGAGACGGGGCGTGACCTCGGGCTATCATCGTGAGCCTGCCATCGACCTCGATGTCGAGAACCTGGCGCCCTGAGGCCCGGTTATCCGGCCGGCGCATCGCCATCATCACTGGCAAACGTCAGCTGTGACTCCAGCAACTGCAGCAGACGCTCGCCGGCACCGCGCTGTTCCCTGACCACCCGTGCCGCAAGTGCACCGAGCTGGCGGGCCAGATCCGGCGCCGCCAGCCAGGTCTGCAAAGCGTCCGCCAGAGCACCGGCATCTGGAAGCTGCACCAGACAGCCGGCATCGGCAAAGGGGGTAACCACATCCTTGAAGTTGAAGTCGTGCGGACCCATCAATATCGGCACACCGACCAGGGCCGGCTCGATTGGGTTGTGGCCACCAACGGGAACCAGGCTGCCACCGACAAAAGCCACATCTGCCAGCGCATAGAGCTGCAGCAGCTGGCCCATGGTGTCGCCGACCAGCACCTCCAGCGGCCCATCGACAGGCCCTTCTGATAAAGCCTGGGTCGCAAATCCCTGGGCACGGGCAAGTGCAAGCGTCTCGGCAAAGCGCTCCGGGTGCCGCGGCACCAGAATCAAGACCGCCTCCGGCACGCGCTGCCGCAACTGGCGGTGGGCATCCAGAACCGGCTGGTCTTCGCCATCATGCGTGCTCGCCGCGATCCAGACAGGGCCGGACAGGGGCCACTGCCGGCGCAGCGCGGCAACCTCGGCAGCATGGCTTGGCGGCAGCTCGGCATCAAACTTGACGTTGCCCAAGACCAATCCCCGATCGGCAGGCAGACCAAGTTCCTGGAAGCGGCGCAGATGATCTGGATACTGGCAGGCGATCAGATCGATCTGCGACAGCATAGCCCGGGTCAGCCAGCCGATCCGCGCATAGCCCCGTGCCGATCGCGCCGACAGCCGGGCGTTGATGACCAGCACGTTGAGGCCATGGCGCTTGCTGCGGGCGATCAGGTTGGGCCACAGCTCGGTTTCCATCAGCACCAGCATGCGTGGTCTGGCACGACGCAAAAACCGCTCAACGGCGAAGCTGAAGTCGTATGGTGCATAACAATGCGCGACCTGATCGCCGAGCAGGCGCTGGACCTGCGCCGAGCCTGTTGGCGTCATGGTGGTGACCAGCACGGGCAGCTGCGGATGGCGTTCCGCCAGCGCCCGGATCAACGGCGCCACAGCAATGGTCTCTCCAGCAGAAACGCTGTGGAACCAGACCGCGCCCTGCGGCAAGTCGTCCGGAATGCTGCCCAGGCGCTCTGCCCGACGCTTCCCATAATCCGGGCTGCGTCGTGTGCGCCACATCAGGCGCAGCCAGACCAGCGGCAGGGCCAGCCACAGGATCAGGTCATAGGGCCATCGCACATACCAAGGCATGGCAGCTCCACAGCGATTCCGGACAGGCCGCCCCCGGTCGCGGGCAACCCGTTATACTGCGCGCCTTGACCGGTCTCGGATTGCCAGCCAGGCAAACAATGGCGCAGCACTCTAGCAGTACGCCGGAGCCGGATACAGTCATCCAGGGAGCAGGCCATGGCCACAGGCCCGTCCACAACAGCTGACGCAGCAGCCAGCAGGCCGGTGATCCGGCTTGACGCTTTGATCGTCGGCGGCGGCGTCGCTGGGCTGTGGTTGCTGGACGTGCTGCGCCGCCAGGGATTCAGCGCCGCACTGCTCGAAGGCGACCGGCTGGGCAGCGGCCAGACATTGGCCTCACAGGGCATGATACACGGCGGCCTGAAGTATGCCCTGAGCGGCCAGCTGACCGGTGCTGCCGAAGCCATCGCCGATATGCCGGCGCGCTGGCGCCACTGCCTGGCGCAAGGCCCGCAGGCCACGGACCTGGCCCCCGGGGATGTCGCCCTCCAAGGCGTGAACCTGCTGTCCGAAGACTATTTTTTGTGGTCCAGCGGCGCGCTCCGGGGCCGTCTGGGCAGCTTCTTTGCCAGCCGGGTGCTGCGCAGCCGGATCGAGCGGCTCAAGCGCCCGCAGTTTCCGACAGTACTGCAGCATCCGGACTTTCGCGGTTACGTCTACAAGCTGCAGGACCTGGTCATCGACGTGCCCGATCTGTTGCACCATCTGGGCAGCCGTCACCAGTCGGCCATCTGGCACTGGACGCTGGCACCGGAACATCTGGACGCGCGTCCCGGCGCGCTGGCCGGCATTGAGGTTCAGGGCCAGCGTGTCGAGGCCGGCGTCACCCTGCTGTGCGCGGGCGCGGGCAATGAGGCGCTGATCGAGGGGCTACGCCAGAACAGCGGTCTGGCACTGCCGGCCATGCAGCGCCGCCCGTTGCACCAGGTGATTGTGCGGCACCCGAACTGCCAGCCTTTCTATGCCCACTACATCAGCCAGCTGACCCGGCCGGAACCCCGGGTCACGGTGACCAGCCACCCGCTGAGTGATGGCAGCTGGGCCTGGTATCTGGGCGGTCAACTGGCGACGGATGGCGTTGAGCGCAGCGCCGATGCGCAGATTCGCTGTGCCCAGACGCTGCTTGCAGAGTGCCTGCCATGGCTGGACCTGAGCGGGGCCAGTTACGACACGCTGCGGATTGATCGCGCCGAACCCCGCCAGCAGGACGGCCGCCGCCCGGATCAGGCCTACGCCGAGCGCGCCGGCAATGTGCTGTGCTGCTGGCCAACCAAACTCAGCCTGGTCCCAAACCTGGCCGACCAGGTGCTGGACCTGCTTAAGGATCAGACCCCGGCGCGGCCGCAGCCGGCGGCACCCGGGTTGACCCGGGCAGAGCCGGGGCGACCGGCCTGGCTGGAGCCCGGAGATGGCTGACACGGCATTGCCGCGGCGCCCGCTTGGCCATACCGGCCTGCAGGTCTCGGTACTCGGCCTGGGTACCGTAAAGTTCGGCCGCAATGCCGAGGTCAAGTATCCCCGACCGTTTGATTTGCCGTCGATGGATGCGCTGGCAGCACTGCTGGCACAGGCAGCGCAGGCCGGCATCAACCTGCTCGACACTGCGCCCGCCTATGGGAGCAGTGAGGCGAGGCTGGGCGATCTGTTGACGGACCAGCGCGATCGGTGGGTCCTGTGCAGCAAGGCCGGAGAGACCTTTGAAGATGGCGTATCGCGCTACGATTTTCGCCCGGCCAGCATCCGGCGCAGTCTCGAGCGCAGCCTGCAACGCCTGCGCACCGATCACCTTGACGTGCTGCTGCTGCACTCGGACGGCCGGGATGAAGACATTCTGCTGCGCTCAGGCGCGCTGCAAGCCCTGCAACGGGCGCGGGACGAAGGCCTGGTCCGGGCCATTGGCATGTCGCACAAGACCGCAGCCGGCGGCAAACTGGCCCTGGACCACTGCGACGTCGTCATGGCTACATTGAATCTTGAATACCGCGATGAAGCTGAACTGATTGCAGAAGCCGGCCGGCGCGGCGTGGGCGTGCTGGTGAAGAAACTGTTCGGCAGTGGGCACGCCGCGCTGGACGCCAACCGCCATCAGCAAAGTCTGGCGCTGGGCCTGCACAGCCCGGGCGTCAGCAGCCTGGTGCTTGGCACCATCACACCCGACCATCTCGACAGCAATATCCGGCTCGCCCACAGCCTGCTGAGCCAGGCGCCGGACGCAGGCTGATGCTCAGTGCTGGTCGCGGATCCGCGCCACGATTGCCGTCGTCGACAGGTTCTCTACCGCGCTGAGCACGCGCACCTCGCCGCCATGGCGGCGCACAATGTCCGCGCCAACCACCTGATCGACCCGATAGTCGCCACCTTTGACCAGGATGTCAGGCTTGACCTTTGCGAGCAGCGCTTCCGGCGTGTCCTCGGAAAAGGCCACCACCCAATCGACAGCGGCGAGGCCGGACAGCACCTTCATGCGCTGCGCCAGACTGTTCACCGGCCGGCCAGGCCCCTTGAGCCGAGCCACAGAGGCATCATCGTTGATGGCGACAATCAGCCGGTCGCCCAGTGCCCGGGCCTCTTCCAGGTACGCGACATGACCGGCATGCAGAATGTCGAAGCAACCGTTGGTGAACACTAACTTCTGCCCGGCCCCGCGCGCCTGCTCAACGGCATCGAGCAGTTCGGTGACTGCCATCGCGCCCCGGTCGATGTGGCGATCATGCCGCAGACGGCGCTGCAGCTCTGGGGCACTGACCGTTGCCGTGCCGGTCTTGGTGACAACGATACCGGCGGCCAGATTGGCCAGCCCCGTGCACACTTCCAGCGTACAGCCAGCCGCCAGGCTGGACACCAGCGTTGCGGCCACAGTGTCTCCGGCGCCAGTCTCATCGAATACATCGACTGCCAGCGCCGGCACATGATGGTGTCGGCCATCCTGGTGAATCAGCGTCATGCCGTCACCGCCCCGGGTTACGACCAGGGCCCCGATCTGATGGCTCAGCGCCAGTTCGGCACCTTTGCGAACCAACTCATTGAAGTCCTGCCAGCCGCCGACGGCGTGCTGAAATTCGATGCGGTTGGGCTTGACCAGATCGGCCCCGCGATAGGCGCTGAACGGCTTGAACTTCGGGTCCACCAGCACCGGCTTGCCGGCTTGATGGGCGAGATCAATCAGAGTGAACGGTTCCACCAGGGTGCCTTTGTCATAATCTTCGATGATCAGGGCATCCACGTTGGGCAGTTCCTGCCCGACCAGCTCGCACAGGGCGGCCCAGTGCCCGCTACCGAGCGGACGCTCAAAGTCCATCCGCAGCAGCTGCTGTTGCTGGCTCAGCACGCGCAGTTTGACGATGGTGGGCCAGTCCGGCTGGCGGATAAAACAGCAGCGCACGCCGGCGCCCGTCAGCTTCTGCTCAAGCGCTCCGGCCGCTTCATCGTCACCTACCACGCCAATCAGTGTGCACTGGGCGCCCAGTGCCGCCACGTTCAATGCGACGTTTGCCGCGCCGCCAGGACGCTCGTCGACGCCGTCAACGTCGACCACCGGCACTGGGGCTTCCTGCGAGACGCGACTGGCTTGGCCCAGCCAATAGCGGTCAAGCATCAGATCGCCGACCACCAGAACCCTGGCCCCCTGATAATCTGGAATATTCAGTTTGTTCAAAATCCTGCTCTACTCTGATCGGCCCCCATGGTCAGGGCCCTGGGCGGTAAAGAGCGAAGTGTTGCACGAGCGCCGGCAAAGCCCAAGCCGCGATGCGCGCTGTTACGTCAGCGGGCGCCGCTGACAGCAAGCGCCTGCTACAATCCGCCGGCTGACGGCTGGGCACGGGTTGTTTATCGACATGAGCAGGATCAAGCACGGTCTGACGTACCTGGGCATCACGGTGATCCGACTGCTGGCGATGCTGCCTTTGCGGGTGCAGTTCCGGCTGGGTGGCCTGCTGGGGCGGCTGACTTACCATCTGGCGCCGCATCGGCGCCACATCGCCGAGACCAACGTCCGGCTGTGCTTTCCCGAACTGGATGACAGCGCGCAGCAGGCACTGGTCAGAGACATTTTCCGCTCAACGGGCATCAGTGCCATGGAAACGGCGATGGCCTGGTTCAATGACCCTGAAAAGTACCGCAGCCGCGTGACTGTCGAAGGCCTGGAAAACCTGCAGGCTGCACAGGCGCAGGATAAAGGCGTGCTGCTGATCGGTGCCCACTTTTCCACGCTGGACCTCGCCGGCTGCCTGGTGGCGCTGTTCGCGGATTTCGATGTGATGTACAAGCGCAGCAAAAACCCGGTCATCGAGGCCAGTATGCGTAAAGGACGGGAGCGACACTTCGGCGCCGTGATCGAGCGGCGCGACACGCGCCAGGTCATGCGACGCCTGCGCCAGGGCCGCACCATCTGGTATGCCGCCGATCAGGACTACGGCCCACAGCATTCGGTATTTGCACCTTTCTTCGGCCAGCAGGCTGCTACCATCGTTGCGGCAAGCCGGCTGGCCCGGATCAACGACTCGCCGGCCCTGCTAATCAGCCACTTCCGCGACGAGAGGACCTGCACCTGGTCACTGCGTTTCTCGCCGATTATCGAGGGTTTTCCAAGCGGCGATGACATACAGGACGCGACCCGCATAAATGCCATGATCGAAGCCGAAATCCGCCGTCATCCGGAACAATACCTGTGGTTGCATCGGCGCTTTAAGACGCGGCCGAACGGTGAGCAGAAGCCCTATCGGAAAAAGCGCCGCAAACAGCGCCGGGAAGCCGCTTGACGGTCACACCGGCAAGATGGTGGCGTAGGCCGCCACCAGGGCGTCGGTACTGAAGCTCAGGCGGGCCCGCTCCCGTGCCCCACAGCGCAGACGTTCAGCTGCCTCCGGAGACAGCTTCAGCGCCTCCCGGACAGCACCCGCCAAGGAATCGACATCGCCGGTGCGATAGTACAGGCCCGAGTCACCCAAAACGGTTCTGGGCCCGGCACCGTCGGCAGAGATCACCAGCTGCCCGGCCGCCATGGCCTCCAGCAGGGTGACGCCAAAGGCTTCCGCATGCCCGGTGGTGAACCAGAACTGATCGAATGCTGCCATGAAGCGCGCCGCACCCGGCACTTTGCCGAGCCAGTCGACGCGCCCGTCTATGCCCAGCTCATTGGCAACCTGCTGCAACGCATCCTGCAACTGACCATCACCCATCATCACCAGGCGACTGCCGTCCGGCAGCTCGGGCACCAACGCAGCGAAGGCCTGCAAGGCCAGCTCAGGCTGCTTCTTGTGGTGCAGACGGCCAACGTTGCCGACCAGGTACCGGTCACGGGGCAGCCCAAGCGCTTCGCGCGCTGCTTCGCGCGTCAGCTGGGCAGCCTGCAGGCCACGTACATCCAGCGCGTTCGGCAAGACCAATGGCCCACGCAGGCTCCAGTGACTGTGCCGCATGTCGTCAGCAACCGGCTGCGATACGGCGGCAAAGCGCACGCCCGGCGCAAACAGGCGCTGATACCAGACCCGCTTGCGGCGTCGGAAGTAACCAAACTCATGGGCCAGCGCGATGATCTGCTGCTGGGCACTGCGTGGCTGCAGGCGCAACGCGAGCTGCATCATCTTGTAGCGATGACTCAGCACCAGATCCCAGCTCCGAATCGGAACCTGGGCTCGAAACGCCTTCAAGGCCTGGGCCTTGGTGTAGCCGGCCGGGAGGTTCAGGTACCACGCGTCAGTATCGCGGCCCTCAGGCTCAGCGCTGGGCTCAACAAAAACCGTAGTAACACGGGCACCCAGAGCCTGCAGCGCACTGGCATGCGCCGCACACAACGCCTGAAACGGCGCCGTGTCGGTACTGCACAGCTGCAGTACCTCAGTGGGCCGAGCCACGAGCGTCCCGTTCGCCTGAGCTGCCGGCTGTTCCGGCGCCGACTTTGGTGACAAGCAGATCCTCCAGTACCAGATATTGCAGGTCCGAGCCAAAAAACATGTTCAGCGCGTCTTCCGGTGAACACACCATCGGCTCACCACGCCGATTCAGCGACGTATTCAATACCACGCCATTGCCAGTCAGACGTTCCATCTCTTCCAACAAAGCATAGTATCTGGGATGCGTGCTTACATTGACGATCTGCACACGCGCCGTCCCATCCTCGTGCACCACCTCCGGAACCCGGTCTTTCCAGTTCTCGGCCACATCGAAGGTGATGGTCATATAGGGTGCCGGATGATCGGTCTGAATCATGTCCGGTGCAACGCGGTCCAGAATGCTCGGACAGAACGGCCGCCAGCGCTCACGGAACTTGATCTGCTCGTTGATGCGGTCAGCGATGCCCGGGCTGCTCGGGCAGCCCAGTATGCTGCGCCCACCAAGGGCCCTTGGCCCGAACTCCATGCGGCCCTGAAACCAGGCGACCGGATTTCCGGCTGCCAGCAGCGCCGCGGTCTCCCCGGTGACATCGTCGAGGCGGCGCCATTCCAGCGGCTCACTGCGCGCCTCAATGGCGGCCTGACACTCGGCATTGCTGTAACTCGGACCCAGATAGACATGGGTCATCGGCTGCACTGTATCGCCGCGCTCGACAGCCAGCCAGGTTGCTGCACCGAGCGATGTTCCACTGTCACCCGAGGCCGGCTGCACGAACAGTTGTTTCAGGCCGGGCAGCTTCAGAATGCGCTGGTTGAGCTTGACGTTCAGCGCCCCCCCACCGGCAAAGGCCAGGCGTCCGGTGTCGCGAATGATGTCGCCAAGATGGTGCTCGATCAGCTCCAGGCAAACCTCTTCGAACAGCGCCTGCATGGATGCGGCATAGTGGATGTAAGGCTCATCCGCCACATCACCCTGACGTCGCGGTCCCAGCCATTCCACCAGTTTTGGGCTGAAATAGAAGCCAACCCCGTCTTCCTTGTACCGCCGCAGGCCAACGGTATTGACGTATCTGGTGTCAACTTCCAGATCGCCGCCAGGCGTGACCCGCATCAGACCCGACAGGTCATACTTGGTCGCATCGCCATAGGGCGCCATGCCCATGACCTTGTACTCGCCGTCGAGCATCTCAAACCCAAGATACTCGGTTATGGCACCGTAGACGCCGCCGATCGAGTCTGGATCGTAGAATTCCTTGATCTTGTGGATTCGCCCGTTTTCGCCCCAACCAAAGAAGGTGGTAGCGTACTCGCCCTTGCCATCGACTCCGAGTATCGCGGTCTTTCCCTCAAACCCGCTCAGGTGATAGGCACTGCTCGCATGCGCCAGATGATGCTCAACCGGGACGAACTGCGTGCGCTGCCAGTCAATGCCCAGACGCTCACCGGCTTCAATAACCCGCTTGCGATTGCGGCGAAACCTGCGATTGCCATTGAGCAGCGCATCGATTGCGCGGTCCGGCGCGTACCAATAACGCTTGGCATAATGCCAGCGCGCTGGCGACCACAGGCTGACAGGGGCATAGGGAAAAGCCACCAGATCGACCTGGCGGGCATCGACGCCGGCATGCGCCAGGCAGAACCGGGCGGCTTCCAGCGGCATCCGGTTCTTGGCGTGCTTGTCGCGAATGAATCGCTCTTCTTCAGCAGCGGCAACAATTTCGCCGTCGATCAGCAGCGCGGCAGATGGGTCATGGTTCAGCGCGCCGGAAAGTCCCAGTATGATCATGAGGTCCCCACATCAATCTCAACATCATACCTCAGGCCCCGCAGGCCATGACACTGTGATGACACTGTGATGACACTGTGGTGCGCGAATTGTGGGGTTTGCACGCTGCCTGGGTTAGAGTCTTGCCTATCAAACTTCCGATCCGGGAGAGTGCTCTTGACGGACTGGCAAATCTGGTTGCTGATCGGCCTGGTGCTGCTATTGGCCGATATTTTTCTGGCGGGCGGCGCCAGCGGCGTACTACTGGTGCTGGCGCTGGCAGCCGTGGGCGGCATGATCGGCGGACTGCTTGGACTTGGTCTATCTGGTCAGTTGCTGCTGGCGGCGGCCGCCGGCCTGGCGGCAACACCCTTCGTGCTCTGGTTCATCCGCCGCCTCACCAATGGCGCCCCAGCCGGCACGCCAGCCGACGCCCGCATTGCCAACAAGACCTTTGAGGTGCAAGAGCGCAATGGCCGCCTGGGCGTGTACGCGCTCGGCGACTTCTACCCGGTCCGCCGCAAAGACAATCAGCAACCCGAGCCCGGGCAAAAGGTCCGGATATGCCGCTTCGAAGGAATAGAAGCTGTCGTCGAAGCTATTACCGAGCATTAACAGACTGGGAGTTGAAGATGGGAGAACTGATTATTATTGGTGTCATTCTCGCGCTGGTCATCGCACTGATCAGCATGGGACTGGTACTGGTACCGCAACGACGCACCATGGTCATAGAACGTTTGGGTCGTTATCACCGCACGCTGGAACCGGGGTTGAATCTGATCATTCCGTTCGTCGACAACGCCCGCGCGATTAACATACTGCGTTTTATCAACAACGAACCTTTCATCACCACCGAGCGCAAGATCGACATGCGGGAGATCGTCCTAGACTTTCCGCGTCAGGCCGTGATCACCAAGGACAACGTCGGCGTCGCCATCGACGGTGTACTGTACTACCAGATCATGGACGGCCAGTCGGCTGTCTACGGTACCGAAAATCTGGTCCTGGCCATTCAGACACTGGCGCAGACCACGCTGCGTAGCGAGATTGGCAAGATGGAGCTGGACGCCATCTTCGAGTCGCGTGAGGAAATCAACAACAGTCTGCAAGCGACCATGGACGAGGCCGGCAACAAGTGGGGCGTCAAGGTCAACCGGGTGGAGATTCGGGACATCGACATCCCGAACGAGATCCGTGAAGCAATGAACAAACAAATGGTGGCTGAACGGTCACGACGCGCCATGGTCCGCGAAGCCGAAGGATACAAAGAAGCTGAGATTCAGCGCGCCGAAGGCGACAAGCAGGCTGCGATCCTCAATGCACAGGGTGACCGGGACGCCGAAATTGCCCGCGCCGAAGGCGAGCGACAGGCCGCCATACTGACTGCCGAAGGCGAGGGCCGAGCCATTGCGACCATCATGAATGCCATTGCGGATCGCGCCGAACCACAACAGGCCATCCACTATCTGATCGCGCAACGCTACATCAGCATGCTGCCGGATCTCGCCAAACAGGGTGATCGCGTCTTTGTGCCCATGGAAGGCACAGCGCTGCTCGGTTCCGTTGGTGGCATGCGTGAGCTGTTCGGTGCCGGCGCCATGACCGGCCTCGACGCCGCGGCAGGTCGAGCCGCACCATCCAGCTGATACCTGTGCAACCGGCGCGGTGAACCTCTCTGACCTGATCCTGTACGTCGCCATACTGGGCTTTTCCGCCTATGCGTTGATCACCATGGTGCTGGCAGTTCGTCGGGACAGTGACTGGCAAGCACAGCTCGATGACTTCGTCAGCCGTCACGACTATCGCGCCCGGCCGGCGCCGCCACCAACGTTGGATGCGGAGGTGGATCTGCAAACCCTGCAGCGCCGCTTCAGCCGGGACCCCACCCTGCTGGAGCCGGCTGCGGATACCCAGGTCTACACCGGCCGAATCGACCAGCATGAGGTGCGACTCGACGATGTCTGGCACCGTCCCGGTCTGTTCGGCGGCGCAAGGCCTCACCTGAGGTTCAGCGTCAGCCTTCCCGATGCACCGCGCGACCTCCAGGTGCGTCCCGCCGGAAGACTGCGCCTCTGGCTGCGCCGCCTGCTTCCAGACCGGGGCGACCGGTTCCGCCAGGCCAACAATCTGATCATTGACCTTGCGCGAGGTGCGGGTGCCCAGGCGCGGCAAAGACACTATCTGAGTCGCAAACGCCTTCACATCATGCAAAGCTATGCGGCACATCATGGCGGTCTCCACATTCGCGACGGGCGGTTGTGGCTGGTGCATCGGCGTGACCGCCGCGGACTCGACCTGGAAGCGCTCTATACCGATGTGCAGGCGTTGATCAAACTGCTCGCTGAGCGCGGCTGAAATAGACGCAAGGGACCAGGGCTATCAATGACAGCCGCTGTCAAACAGCGGCCACTGCGAGGGGGCAGTAAACATGGGTGATCAGCAGCAGGGCCCACAGGACTTTCCAATCGACGGCACAGTTGCCCCGGGGTTCGATCCGGTGCGCGAGGCTTTTGCCCGAAACTTCGCCGACGGTTATGAAGTCGGGGCCAGCCTGGCAGTGGAATATCAGGGCGAACAGGTGGTCGACCTGTGGGGCGGCTTCGCCGATACCGTCGCCTCCATTCCCTGGTCGCGGGATACCCTCGTCAATGTGTACTCCACCACCAAGGGCATCGCGGCGGCAGCCTTCGCCTGTCTCATCGACGACGGTACCATCCGCTATGACGAGCCGGTCGCCGAGTATTGGCCGGAACTGCGTGCCGCGCGCAACGGGCTGACGGTGGGACAACTGCTGGCGCATCAGGGCGGCCTGGCCGGCTTACAGCGCGAGCTGACCGTGCCGGATCTGTTCGACTGGGAACAGATGATCAGCTGGCTGCAGGAGGCTGAGCCGCTGTGGGAGCCGGGCACAGCAGCCGGTTATCACGCCATCACCTGGGGTTATCTGCCGGGCGAACTGTGCCGGCGCGTTGCCCATGCAAGCCTGGGCGAAGTCCTCGCCAGGCGCGTCTGCGAGCCTCTGGCAGCCGACTTTCACATTGGACTGGCGCCCGAACACTTCGACCGCGTCGCGGCCGTGATTGGCCCGAATCGGGCCAAACGCCGCCCGCCACCCAGCGGCGCTGCGCGCAAGCCACGCGCCACTGGCGGCTTTGAAATGCCACCGCTGTATCGGATTGCACTAGAGAACCCGGTGATTCGTCCCTTTGCGGATGTCGGTACTGCCAACTGGCGCCAGGCCGATATCGCTGCGGCCAATGGCCATGGCAATGGCCGCAGCATTGCCCGCATCTACGGCGCGCTGTCCAACGCCGGGAAAACAGGAAAGCCCAGCCAGAGCATCTGGTCAGGCAGCGCGGCAGAGCAGGCCCGTCGGGAAGAGCCGGTCGAGGGCAAGGACCTGGTGCTCGGCCGACACATACGCCGGGGCCGTGGATTCTTTCTCAATGCCGAAGGCATGTACGGGCCGGGCCCAAACGCCTTTGGCCACTCAGGTGCCGGCGGCAGTCTGGGCTTTGCCGACCCGGACAAGGGCCTGGGATTCGGTTACGCGATGAACCAGATGCAGATGGGCCTCGACGGCGATGGCCGCACGACACGGCTGATCAAGGCGCTCTACAGCTGTCTTGACTAACTAACGGGTTCGCATCGCAGGACGCCGGCTTGCCGGCGTCGTCAGTCGTCGACCGTTGTCAGCCTGTAACCTGGACTGCTAATTGTCCAATGATCAGCGCTGTGGCAGCAGCGCGTTAGCAGCCGTGTTATCCTGCGCAGTGAATTGGATTCATCGGGGGTGGCCCGCTGATCCAGATCAACTTTTTTATTTTTTCTGGTTTTGATCGCCTCTGGCAGCCGCCCCGGTGCGGTGTGGCAACGTCCGCACATGGCACTTGAGTCCACGACATACATGGACAGGAGACAGTCAGGTGACGTCATGAGCAAGAAAAAAGACTCACAGCGCGTAGAAAAGAATCCCGACAAGGGCTATGTCGCCATTCTGGGATGGAGCGTCAACTGCATTGACGCGTTGGAACGATTTGACCGCCGCTACATCATCGTCGCGCCAGACTGGGCTGAAGACTACGCCCGCGAGCATGACATTCCATTTATGACCTGGAACTTTGAGCGCCTCAACGACCGCTCCATGGAAATCGCTGAGCGACTCGATGAGCTCGGTGTGGATGTGGCCATACCGCTCTTCGAAGAAACCGTTGAGTGGGCCGGCGCCATCAACGCAGTCCTGATGAAGAATCCGCGCCTGCACGGTCAGGCTGTGCTGTTCCGGGACAAGGCGTTGATGAAGCGTCGTGCACAGCTCGGCGGCATTCGAGTTGGCATTTTCGAAGAGGCGCACGACAAAGCAGATGTCATACGGTTTCTGAAACGCGTCAATCAGACCCTGCTCAAACTTGAAGGCGATCCCAACGACCCGATTCACCTGAAAGCCTTTGACAAGGCCGGGTGCCTGGGACATCGGGTGATTCGAACGCCGGATGAAGTTGACCAGATTCAGGACGAAGAATTCCCGCTGCTGATGGAAAGCCACCTCGACGGCTGGGAGTTTGCCGTAGAGGCCTGGGTTCACAATGGCAAGATCCGGTTTCTGAACATTTCGGAGTATGTGACTTTGGGCTACTCGGTCTTTGTTCCGGCCACACCGGAGCTGGAGAAGTACCGGCCACAGATTACGCGGGAAATCGAAAAGCTGATCGACACTTTCGATATTGATTTCGGTTTCGTACATCCAGAGTACTTCGTGACCAGTGATGGCACCA
>SKXG01000157.1 GCA_007128525.1 Pseudomonadales bacterium
ATCAGAGCTGCCACCAACGCCGCAGCCGAATGCTCGCCCTTGCGGAAGCCGATATGCAGGCATTCGAGGGCGTCATGGCCGCTTGGCGTCGGCCCAAGGCGGAGCGTCAGGCGGCGCTGCAGCCAGCACTAGCCGCAGCGGCCGAGCCAGCGCTGGACATGATGGCGCTGGCTGTGGACATGCTGCCGGCGGCGGCGCGACTGGCCACCGTGGGCAACCCCAATCTGATTACGGATGTCGGGGCGGCCGCGCTGCAGATCGATGCCTGCGTACGCTGCGCCCGATTGAACGTACTGGTCAACGCCCAGGCCATCAAGGACGCTAAGCTGGCTGATGCGCTAAAGGATCGCATGGCGCAAAGCATGCACCTGCTCGAATCTGAATTGCCGCCGGTCGTGCGGACTGTCGAAGCCCGCCTGATGGGACGTTAGTCAGACGCTCAAGCAGGCCGTTTTTCAACGGCCTGCTTGTGATCGTTGCCGCCCAGACCCTAAAGCCCGACGCTGAAACCCAGATGAAAGCTGCGTCCGGGCGAGTTGTAGCCGAACACGGTCTGATAGTCCTCATCCAGCGCGTTGTCGATCCGGCCGAACACGCGCAACTGGGGGTTGAACTGGTAGCCGCTGCTCAGGTGGACCAGCCAGACGTCGTCCAGCGTGACCCGGGTTGCCGGGAAAGTTGCGAACCAGTTGTCGTAACTCTCACCGATATAGGCGCCGCCGATCTGCAACTGCCAGGGACTGCCAGGCGCTGCCCAGTCCGCGAGCAGTTGACCGCTGTGCCTGGGGCGACGCAGTTCCGTGACCTGCCCGCCATTGCCGGGCTCGGTCGCTCGCAGATATCCATAGCTCAGGCTCAGGCGCAGCGGGTCGATGGCCTGCCAGGCCAGAAACAGTTCAGCACCCTGGCGCTTGCTTTGGCCATCACGATTGATGGCGGTGGACCCACCCAGATCGGGGTCGAAAAAGAAGCCGTCGATCTCATCTTCAAGGCGGTCGCGGAACAGTGTGATCTGGGCTTCCAGTTCATCACCGAATCGCTGCTGCAGGCCGATCTGCAGGCCGGTACTTTCCTGCGGCTTGAGGTCCGGATTACCGATGAAGGTGTCCGGCGTAAAACCAAAGCGTTCGGTAAAGGTCGGGTTCTTGACTCCGGTGCCATAGCTGGCGAAGAGGCGACTGCCCAGATCGGGCAGGGCATAGCTGACGCCAAGGCGGCCGGTGGTGGCATTGTCAAAATCGCTGTTGCGATCAGTGCGCAGCGACAGCGTCAGGCCCAGGTTATCGATGGGCGAGACATCATATTCCAGCACGACAGAGTTGGCCGAGATGGACTGGTTTTGTGACGGGTTGCCGAACATGTCGGCCGGGGCGCGTTGTCGAAAGCGCTCGGTGGTACGTTCCAGTGCGACCGTCACGCGCTGTGGCAGCGTTGTGTCAGGGCGCCAGTTCTGCTGCCAGCTCAATCGGATCTTGCTGGCGCCATTGGTGTTGGTCGACTGGCCGTCGGCAAAATTTTCGTTGTCGGAGTCGAAGTAGTGCAGTGCCAGACTGTGGTCCCAGGTCGGGGTCACGTCGAGGCTGCCGTACAGGCGGCTGAAGCGTTGCCGGGTGTGGAATGCCCGATCGCCGGAAACTGGCAGAAAGTCCGGTGCCGGCGTTGGGTCGTACTCATTCTCTGCCGTTGTTTCGCGAACCATAAAGCCAAGTTCCCAGCCCGACCCGCTGGTGCCGGCATCAAGATGGAAAGTCTGGTTGTCGTAGCTGTTCGGTTCGGCGCCGGATCCGGCAGTTTGAATGCCGTCAGTGGTATACAGGTTCGCACTGAGGCTCAAATGACTTTGTTCCGAAGCCGTTTCCAGCCGACCGTGCGTGTTGCGGGTGCCGAAGCTGCCAGCGTCCATCCGCAGGCCGCCACGGGTCCCGGGTTCCGGACGCAGGCTGCGGACCTGCAAGACGCCAGCCAGGGCGCCGCTGCCCCACAGGGCGCTTTGCGGTCCACGCAGGATTTCGACGCTGTCGATTGCCGCCAGATTCAGGTGCGACAGGTCGACGGCACTGCCGAGTGCCGGATCGTTGACATCCACGCCGTCAAGCAGCACCAGGGTATGGTTGGACTCTGCGCCGCGCATGCGCAGTTCGGACAGCGCACCGGGCCCGCCCGAGCGTGTCATGGCGATACCGGGGCGGCCCAGCAGCAGATCCTGCAGATAGTCGGCCTGGCGGCGCTGAATCTCCTGCCGGTCGATGACTTCGACGGGAACGTTGATTTCGTGCGCCGGCGTGGCAACCCGGCTGCCGGTAACGATCAATTGCTTTGGCTCAGCGGCCGAGTCGGCTGGCTCTTCGGCCAGCAGCGGGTTGGAGAGGGGCAGGAGGAATGCGCACGACAACAAGGCGCCCGTGCGCAGGCGCGACAGATAAACTGGCATAGTGATGTCCTTAGACTGGCCGCTACACCCCGAGCGGCAAAGTACACAGGTCAGGCCACAGGCCTGCCCACCCGTTCAGGTCGGTCTCCGGGCTCAACCTTCAGGCACGCGCGTTGCGTGCCGGGCGTCACCGCCTTCCCAGATTCATGGCGGCCGGCCTGAATCCAGTGGCTGTGGTGACGCACTCGGGTTTACCGTTGCGGGGGCAGCATCAGAATCGAAACCGGGGTTGCCGGCACCTCACTGATTTCCCTGCGAAGCAGACGTACGACAGCGGATGTCGTATTGGACGCTGCTTCGCCCCTGAACGCGGCGGCAGTATACCGGAATCCTGTCGGGTCGCCACAGGGGCTGGTTGGCTCAGGTAAACTAGGTGCAATCAAAATTTTCAGGTCCCGACATGTCCGAATCCGGAATCGATCGCCCACCTGGGACGGTGCGGCCGAGGCCGCCTTTGCCCGGCGCTTACTATGGCTATTACCTGATCGCCGTTGCCTTTGTCGCGCAGTTTGTTGCTGTTGGCGCCATGGGCTATGTCACGGGCCCTTTTATGGCCCCGATGGCGGCCGAGTTGGACTGGTCCAGGGGTGAGTTCACGCTGCCCCGAACGATCGGGCAATTCATCATGGCCTGCATGGGCTTTCTGATTGGCGCCAAAGTCGATCAGTACGGTGGGCGGCCACTGATGCTGATTGGCACCATCGTGCTGGTGCCGTCACTGTTCCTGACCTCGTTCGTCACCGAGCTCTGGCAGTGGATTCTGATCAATGGTCTGATGGTTTCCATCGGTGCGGCGATGATTGGCAACCTGGTTGTCAATGTGACGCTGGCTAAGTGGTTCGTGCGTTTGCGGGGACGGGCGGTGGCCGTGGCGTCCATGGGCGTGTCGTTCTCCGGCGTGCTGCTGGTGCCGGTGACAACAGGACTGATCGAGGCTTTTGGCTGGCAGACGGCCTGGCAACTGCTCGCCGGCGGGGCGCTGATACTAATGATTCCGGTTATCAGCCTGATGCGGCGCGCGCCGGAAGATTTCGGCCTGCACCCGGACGGCTTGTCTGAAGAGCAGATTGCGGCCGGTGAAGGCGCCTATGCGACGGAAGACTTCGTGACCTCGTTGACTCGGGCGCAGGCGCTGCAAACCTGGGTGTTCTATCTGATCGTGCTGGCCTTTGGCCTGTTCGTCATCAACATGGGCGTGATGATCCTGCAGACGGTGCCTTATATGACGGACGCAGGCTATACGGCCATGACGGCGGCGATGATGATCTCTCTGGCCTCCATTCCGTCGATGCTGACCAAGCCGGTATGGGGCATGATGATTGACAAGTTCGACGCCCAGCCGCTCGCGGCTATTGGTGCAGCCCTGACCGGCGCTTCACTGCTGCTGATCGTGTTTGCGGTGCAGAGTGGTCAGCTTGG
>SKXG01000283.1 GCA_007128525.1 Pseudomonadales bacterium
AAATGTTTTCCACGTGCGGACTGGCAGCGATACAAGCCCAGCCAACCAACAGCAGTACTGGCACCAACAACGCCGCCTCCCAGCCATCACCAATCAGGTGACGCCAGACCGGCGGAAGCTGTCCCCAAATGTAGGCCATTATCAGCATCGCAACCGGCATCAACAGCAGAATACTGAACACGGCAGGCAGATGATTCTCGACAAACGGTGCCAACCACAGCCCGGCAAGAAAACCGAGGATGACCGTTGGCAGCGCCTCCATCACTTCGATGGTTGGTTTGACGAAGCCACGCATCCTGGCCGTCATAAAGTACGCGGTATAGATGGCACCCATGATGGCCAGCGGCATGGCAAATAACATGGCATAGAAGG
The DNA here is from genome assembly GCA_007128525.1 of Pseudomonadales bacterium. Classification (GTDB taxonomy): domain Bacteria; phylum Pseudomonadota; class Gammaproteobacteria; order Pseudomonadales; family Azotimanducaceae; genus SKXG01. Next base: position 373 of record SKXG01000283.1, read on the forward strand.
CCGCTTTGAGCGTCCCGATCGTCAACGGCACCATTGAGTACTTTGGTTCGAAGTCATCCGTGGCGGAGGAAGACTGCCAGACGAAATCCGGCTCACCGCGACCTTCGTAATGCACTCGGTTCCATAGAGCCCGCCAGGAGAACTGTGGATGAGCATTCGACAGCGCGGCAAAGCTGATAGTGTCGTCGGCCTTGGCCAGCAATAGGCCACGGTTGGTCGGGCTCACCGCAGCATTCACGATGCCTTCGTCAGAGACAGGCTCGAACATCAACGTCCGTGACGAGGTTGCGAAATGAATCCCCAGGTTGCCGAGACCGTCGCCGGTGTAGAACCCCTTGCGCCCGAACTCTTCAGTGATGAAGTTTACTGGTGCTGGATGTGACCTGAAGGTTCGAATCTGCTCGAGCGCATAGTTATCGTGCTCATCGCGTATGAGAAACCACTGGGCAACGCTACCGTCGGAACCGCCAACAATGATCGAAACCGTGCCAACCAGAAAGGTCAACGCGGTGATCTGCTCACCTTCGGGCACGACTTGAATGGCCTGTACCCGTCGAGCCTGTGCCGGCCGGGAAATGTCATAGTAGTGCAGCATCCCGGTCGCATCTGCGACATATAAACTCCGCAGATTGCCATCAAGCAGCACCTTCGTGGGCGCCACCGGCAGACCAGGCAGTTCATGGTCTTCACGACGAATCTGCCGCTCACCGGTCATAAACGAGGTGGTGACCCGGTAGATGGCGAGCTTGACACGATTGTCAGGCGTGATGCCTGCAAGCGCATAACCGGCAGGGCCACTCTGCACTGCGATGGACTGCAGCGGCAGGCCCCGGCTGTCTACCAGTAAAGGCGCTTCACCCACGGGGAAGGACAGTTTTGGCTCGATCAGACGCTGGTTGTCCGGAAAACTCAGGTCGTACTCGATCTGGCCGATCAATGCCGTACCGTCACTGAGGCCGTAGGCAATCAGACTCGCTCTGGGGTCTGAGCTGGCAAAGCCCGTTGTCTCGACACCATCCGGTACCGCCATGGCGAACGAATCGCGAATCCGGCCGTCGGCCGTATCGAAAAACAATACCTGGCCACTTCGCGTCAACCGGACACCAAGCTCGAGGTAGCGTTCGAGAAACAATCCGACGCTTTCATCCACCGCTTCGGGCGGACCAGGCACACTATAGTTTGTTAACGGCTCCACTGAGGCGCTGCGCAGCAATGGCAACACCTCGTAAAATAAGTAGACAAAGATCAATGCCAACGCAAACACCACACTGCCACCACTGAGCGCTACGCCATATCGGGAGATCACATCTTTGGCATAGCGCCACTTGCGCAGCCTTTGTCGCTTCTCCTTGCTGGGCATCAATTGGGCGAGCGTGGCCGACTTATGTTGTTGCTTGCCATCGGCATCGACTGTTGCTTCGGTCATGTCATTTCCCGCAGAGCGCTGTTCGGGTATTCAGATGGCAGACGAAATCGGATGCCCCGGAAAACCCCCGGGGCATCCTGACTGCTCGAAATGCGTATTCACTCCAAGCCAAGATCGCGACGGAAGCGGCTGGCAGCGGCTTCCGGCAGCGGCACAAAGCCATCCCGGTTCACCACATCCTGCCCCTGCCGTGACAGCACCATCTGGAAGAACTCACGCACTGTCGGGCTCAAGCCATCGTTAGGGTGCTTGTTGACGTAGACGTATAGATAGCGGGCCAGCGGATAGTCACCAGTGGCCGCATTCTCGGCGTTGGGCTCGAAGTACTGACCAGCCTCTTTGCCCAGTGGAATGGCGCGGACACCGGAAGTCAGGTAACCAATACCGGAGTAGCCAATACCATTGATCGACTCACTGACACCCTGCACGACCGAAGACGAACCCGGCTGCTCGTTGATGGTCGGCTTAAAATCACCGCCACATAGCGCGTTGTCGCGGAAGTAACCGTAGGTGCCGGACACGGCATTGCGACTGTAGAGAGTGAAGTCCCGGTTCGCCCAAGGGCCGGTCAGCCCCAACTGACCCCAGCGCGTAATGTCGCTGCCACCGCAACGGCGCGTCGCGGAGAACACACCGTCAACCTGCGCAATGCTCATGCCTTCGATCGGGTTGTCCCGATGCACATAAACAGCCAGCAGGTCGATCGCGACCGGAACGGCCGTCGGCGGATAACCGTAACGCTGTTCGAACGCATCAATTTCAGACTGGCGCATGGCGCGGCTCATTGGGCCGAACTCGCCGCTGCCTTCGATCAATGCCGTCGGTGCCGTGCCGGAACCAGCGCCAGTGACAGAAAACTCGACACCAGCATACTGCCGCTGGAATTCTTCGAGCCACAAGGTCATCAGGTTGTTCAGGGTGTCAGAACCCACGCTGCGAACGCTGCCGGAGATTCCTGATACGCGCTGATATTCCGGCAGGTTGGGGTCGACCTGGGCATTGGCCCCAGTACTCAGACCGGTCAGCGACAACGCTAGAGCGCCGGCTGCCACCAGTGATTTTCCAAGTCTCATCTATGTTCTCCTCATGTGGACGAGCTTCGGTTCGTCCGATCTGGTCCCTTATTTGGCCTTCCCAGTCGGTACGGGGCGCAGTCTGCTCACCACAGGTGTCAAAGCTATGAAACTTGTATGACGGTTTAATGACGGCCACACAGAGGCGCACAACTGACGGTGGCCGTTGCCGGTTCAGTCGATTGGGTGTACTTGGTATATCTTGGGAGAGAGCGTTAGCAGATCGTTGAAAATTGCCTGCTTGCGTCGCGCCATGGAGGGCTTCCACGGGGCTGAAAAACGATCGCCTGCACGTGTTTCAGTAACCTGTCAGAAGAAGGGGTTGGCGCTCGAAGAGAATACCCCGGGGGCGGAGGCCGTCCCCGGGGGAGTGGCGGAGATCAGTAGCCGCTGCTATCCATTGCGTCTTCCGCCTCTTCTGCTGCCTCTTCAGCAGCATCCGCAGCGTCATCGTAGGCGTCGGTCGCCATGTCTTCTACATCGTCTGCGGCGTCACCCACCGCGGATCTGGCATCCTCAGCCCGCTCTTCAGCCTGTTCGGCGGCCTGCTCTCGCAGCTCATCCAGATCGGTGGTCTCTGGCTCTGACGAGCAAGCTGACAGGCCTGCCGCCAACATCGCAACGAGCAGGGGCATAGCCAACCAAGCCCAGAGTGAACGAGGTGCGGCCGTTGTTGCTGGTCTGCCGTTTGTCTGCATGTATGTACTCCTCCTAGTGTCTCGTCGAATTGGCAATGTGCCTGTGATTGATTTCTGCGCAGTGCTCTGCAGCAACCTGCCACTTCATACCCTTAACCAAGCCTGTTAACGGTGCAATGCCTCGTCTGACAGGTCAAGCCACTATAATCGGGCTGCCTGGACCACAGGCGCGCACATCGGGCGTGGCCCGTAAACTGACGCCAGTTTGCGACGGTTTCGGCTGGTCATGCTAGGGTAGCTCTGACCAACGCCTTGTG
>SKXG01000135.1 GCA_007128525.1 Pseudomonadales bacterium
GGTGGCACTCAGGGTCTGCAATGACCTGTGGCGGCGCCTGGAGTAGGCGACTGTCAGCGCATGCTGCCGGTCTGACAAAAGCCAGGTGATGAGGGGCACAGGGCATGAAGCTTCAGCAGCTGCGATATATCTGGGAGGTGGCGCACCACGACCTGAACGTGTCAGCCACCGCTCAAAGTCTGTTCACATCACAACCCGGCATCAGCAAACAGATCCGTATGCTGGAAGATGAGCTCGGCGTGGAGATTTTCTCACGCAGCGGGAAACATCTGACCCGCATCACGCCGGCCGGGGAAGTCATTATCGAGATGGCCGGCGAGATTCTGCGCAAGGTCGACAGCATCAAGCAGGCGGCGCAGGAGTTCAGCAACGAGCGTCAGGGCAGTCTCAGCATCGCCACTACGCATACCCAGGCACGGTACGCGCTGCCGCCCATTATCAAGGCCTTTCGCGAGCAGTATCCGGACGTTCGACTGCACATGAATCAGGGCACACCGACGCAGATTGCCGAAATGGCGGCTCTGGGCGAGGTGGACTTTGCCATTGCAACCGAAGGGCTGGAACTGTTCTCCGATCTGATCATGATGCCCTGCTATACCTGGAACCGGTCGATCGTCGTGCCGCGCGACCATCCACTGGCGAAACGCCCGGCCGACCAACCCTTGACGCTGGCGGAGGTTGCGGCTGAGCCGCTGGTGACCTACGTGTTCGGGTTTACCGGCCGCTCTCGCCTTGATGAAGCCTTTCAGCGCGAAGGCCTGATGCCGAACGTGGTGTTCACGGCTACAGATACCGATGTAATCAAAACCTATGTGCGGCTCGGGCAGGGCATCGGCATTGTTGCCGCAATGAGTTATGACGCAAGGGTGGACAGTGACCTGGTGCTGCTCGACGCCAGCCATCTGTTCGAACCCAGTGTGACGCACATCGGCTGCCTAAAGGGGACCTTTCTGCGTCGCTTCATGTTCGACTTTATCGAACTGTTTGCGCCACACCTGAAGCGCGAGCTGGTTGAGGCCGTGTTCGCCTGTCAGAACCGGGCCGAGCGTGAAGCGCTGCTGGCAGACCTGAAGGTGCCAGAGCGCTAGCGGTACCCTAGAGGAAGTCCAGGTCGGGGTTGTCGCGCAGGATTTCCCGGGCTTCGTCGCTGCCTTTGGTTTGCTGCTGCAGCACTTCTTTCTGGAACTTGAAGTACACGGTGTAGACCTTTTCCTCAACACCGCTGTCGGTGTCCTCCCGGACCACGAAGAAGGGCGCGCGTGTCACACCGAGCCGGGCGGCAAGATGCATCCCCGGTGACTGCGGATCGCGCTCATCGGCGATCAGGGTTTCGTCAATCGCATCCCAATGACCGCCTTTGTGCAGGCGCTCTTCGACATCCTGACACTTCGGGCAGGGGGTGCCATCGGCCAGAATCTTTTTGACAAAGGTAATGGTCATTCGATGATCCTTACCGACTGTGTTTCCGCGGCCAGGTTCTCGGCATGCAGCCCACATTCCTTGCGGGTGGCCTCTTCCCACCACCAACGGCCGGCGCGTTCGTGTTCGTGGGGGCCAACCGCCCGCGTACAGGGCTCACAGCCGATGCTTAGGAAGCCGCGATCGTGCAGGGGGTTATAGGGTACCTGCTCGTTGCGAATGTATTGCCATACCTGCGCCGAGGACCAGCCGGCCAGCGGGTTGACTTTGACCAGCGGGCGCTCAGCCGTGCCGAATGCCTGGTCATCCTGCCATTGCGGCACCTCGGTGCGGGTCACGCTCTGGTCGCGGCGCTGACCGGTGATCCAGGCATCGAGCGTGGCCAGCTTTTTGCGCAGCGGCTGAATCTTGCGAATGGCACAACATTCCTGATGTCCGTCACGATAGAAGCTGAACAGGCCCTTCTTGCGGACCATCTCGTTTACTTCTTCCGGATCGGGCATCAGCACCTCGATGTCGACCCCGTAGTGTTCGCGCACCTGCTCAATGAAAGTATAGGTTTCCGGGTGCAGACGGCCGGTATCGAGCGAGAATACCTGCAGTTCATCCACCAGCTGTGCCGCCATGTCGATCAATACCACGTCTTCCGCACCGCTAAAAGAAATTGCGATGCGATCCGGCGCAAAGCGGCTGAAGGCATCCTCCAGGACCGCTTGTGGGCTTCGGTCATTGGCGCTGTCGGCAGTTTGCGTCATGCGGGGCCCCTGATTCGAAAGGGGAAGGGTAGCAAGCCCGACTGGCCTGGCAAAGTAGCGTGCCGGCATATGCTTATATGCGCGGCGTTAACGTCGCACAGTGAGCGCGGGCGTGATCAGCGCGGCAGAAGCCGGTAGAATCGCCGCCGCCGGGCACAGGCGCCGGCGCGAGGTTCTGGCGGCAGGCGTCAGGCCCGTCTTGGACAGTCCGGGCCGATCAGCCCGGTGAAGGAGCGGCTGTGGATATACTTTGTCTGGATCTTGAAGGCGTGCTGATCCCGGAAATCTGGGTCGGTGTCGCTGAACGCACGGGCATTGATGAATTGCGCAAGACCACCAGAGACATCCCGGTGTATGACGACCTGATGCAGTTGCGTCTGGGTATCCTGGCGCAGCATGACATCGACCTGGACACCATAGATGACGTGATTGGCCAGCTCGACCCGCTGCCTGGCGCCACGGCCTTTCTCGATTGGGCACGTGAGCGGTTCCAGGTAGCAATCATCTCCGACACCTTCTATGAATTTGCCAGGCCGCTGATGGTGAAGCTCGGTTCACCCCTGTTGCTGTGTCATCGGCTGGAAGTCAAAGACGGGCGCATCAGTGGTTACCGTCTGCGCCAGCAGGATCCCAAGCGCCATGCTGTAAAAGCATTCCAGGGATTGAACTACCGTGTGCTCGCCGCCGGAGACTCCTTCAACGACATACCGATGCTGGAGCAGGCCGATCAGGGGTTCTTTTTCAAAGCACCTGACAATGTCCGGGCCCAGTATCCGACTTATGCCGCTGCTGACAGCTATGCTGAGCTGCAGTCGCTGTTGCAGGAGGCCTGAGTCAGGCCATTGAGCAGGCGCCCGATCTTGCTGTCGATTTCCGCCAGTTCGGCATCGACCTCTGATTCGACCACAATGCCGCCGCCGCCCCAGCAGTGAATCTGGTTCGATTCGACCACCAGAGTTCTGATGGCGATGTTCATGTCCATGGCGCCAGTGCTGTCGAGGTAGCCGATCGCGCCGCAATAGACTGACCGGCCAGCCGGTTCCAGCTCGTTGATGATCTGCATGGCGCGATGTTTTGGTGCCCCCGTAATGGATCCGCCCGGAAACAGCGCCAGCAGGCAGTCCAGGGCATCGGCGTCGGCACGTGGACGGCCGCTGATCAAGCTGACCAGATGGTGCACGTTGCGCAGGCTGGTGAGTTGGAACAGGGCTTCAACCTGAATACTGCCGGGCTCACAAACCCGGCCAAGGTCGTTGCGCAGCAGATCGACAATCATCAGATTCTCGGCCTGGTCTTTGGCGCTGTTCTGCAGCGCTTGCGCATTGGCCTGGTCCTGTGCCGGGTCCGGATGGCGGGGTGCGGTGCCCTTGATCGGCGCCGTCAGCGCCTTGCCATCGCGGAAACGGAGCAGGCGCTCCGGGGAAAAGCTCTGTACCAGCCCAGTTGGTGTGTCCAGATAGGCGGAGAAGGCCCCCGGCTGCAGTTGCAGCAGGCGCTGATAAAGTTGCCAACCTGCCCAGGGTTGGGTATTGCGCCAGGGCAGTCGGAAATGCCGAGCCAGGTTGACCTGGTAGCAGTCGCCCGCCTGCAGATAATCCTGAATGCGCTGAAAGGCCGCCCGATAGGCCTGTTCCGGGTTGCAC